>JAFACP010000444.1 GCA_023425455.1 Pseudomonadota bacterium
TGGCGTCTCTTCACCACAGCTTGATGACGCTGAACGTGGTTTTTCCTTTATGCGCGACGGTCCACTGGACATGCGTATGGATCCCACGCGTGGTCAGTCGGCGGCCGAGTGGCTACAAACGGCAGATGAAGATGATATCGCCTGGGTGATAAAAACCTTTGGCGAAGAGCGTTTTGGCAAGCGTATTGCCCGCGCCATCGTCGAACGTAACCGTGTTGAGCCGATGACCCGTACTAAAGAGCTGGCTGAGGTGATCGCGGCAGCGACGCCGGTGAAGGATAAGCACAAACATCCCGCGACCCGTACCTTCCAGGCGGTGCGCATCTGGGTAAACAGTGAACTGGAGGAAATAGAGCTGGCGCTAAAAAGCTCGCTCGACGTGCTGGCCCCGGGTGGGCGGTTATCCATCATCAGCTTCCATTCGCTGGAAGACCGCATTGTAAAACGCTTTATGCGTGAACAAAGCCGCGGTCCTCAGGTTCCTGCGGGGCTGCCGATGACGGAAGAACAACTCAGGAAGCTGGGTGGCCGTCAGTTGCGAGCATTAGGCAAGTTGATGCCGGGCGAAGAAGAGGTGGCAGAGAATCCACGTGCCCGTAGTTCAGTGCTGCGTGTAGCAGAGAGGACGAACGCATGATCGGCAGAGTGACAGAGACCTTAAGCAAAGTAAAAGGATCGTTAGGAAGCAACGAGCGTCATGCTTTGCCTGGCGTGATCGGCGACGATCTTTTGCGGTTTGGGAAGCTGCCACTCTGCCTGTTCATTTGCATCATTGTTACCGCCGTCACCGTCGTGACGACGGCTCACCATACACGCTTATTAACCGCGCAGCGCGAACAGATGGTACTGGAACGCGACGCGCTTGATATCGAATGGCGAAATCTGATCCTTGAAGAAAACGCGCTCGGCGATCACAGCCGGGTTGAACGGATCGCAACAGAGAAGTTGCAACTGCAGCATGTTGATCCTTCACAGGAAAATATCGTAGTACAAAAATAAGGGAAAACGCGACGCATGAGAGCAGCGGCAAAAACGCTAAAACCAAAACGTCAGGAAGAACAGGCCAACTTTATCAGTTGGCGTTTTGCGTTGCTGTGCGGCTGTATTTTACTGGCGCTGGGATTCCTGCTGGGGCGCGTCGCCTGGTTACAAATCATCGCCCCGGACATGCTGGTGCGTCAGGGAGACATGCGTTCTCTGCGCGTACAGGAGGTCTCGACCTCCCGTGGCATGATCACCGATCGTTCCGGCCGTCCGCTGGCGGTGAGCGTGCCGGTGAAGGCGATTTGGGCGGATCCGAAAGAGTTGCATGACGCCGGGGGCATTACGCTCGATAACCGCTGGAAAGCGCTGTCTGACGCCCTCAAAATGCCGCTGGACCAGCTTGCATCGCGGGTAAACGCCAATCCGAAAGGGCGCTTTATTTATCTGGCCCGTCAGGTCAACCCTGACATGGCGGACTACATTAAAAAACTGAAGTTACCCGGTATTCATCTGCGTGAAGAATCACGCCGTTATTATCCTTCAGGCGAAGTCACTGCTCACCTCATTGGCTTCACCAACGTGGATAGCCAGGGGATTGAAGGCGTTGAAAAAAGCTTTGATAAGTGGCTCACCGGTCAGCCTGGCGAGCGTATTGTGCGTAAAGACCGCTATGGCCGCGTTATCGAAGATATCTCCTCAACGGACAGCCAGGCTGCGCACAATCTGGCGCTGAGCATTGACGAACGTCTGCAGGCGCTGGTTTATCGCGAGCTGAACAACGCCGTAGCCTTTAACAAGGCGGAATCAGGCAGCGCCGTGCTGGTGGATGTCGGCACCGGCGAAGTGCTGGCGATGGCCAACAGCCCGTCCTATAACCCGAACAACTTTACCGGCACGGCGAAAGACGCCATGCGTAACCGGGCGATCACTGACGTGTTCGAGCCGGGGTCAACGGTGAAGCCGATGGTCGTGATGACTGCGCTTCAGCGCGGTATCGTCAATGAAAGTTCCGTTCTGAACACGATTCCTTACCGCATTAACGGGCACGAAATCAAAGACGTTGCCCGTTACAGCGAACTCACCCTGACCGGGGTTTTACAGAAGTCGAGTAACGTCGGTGTTTCAAAGCTGGCGTTAGCGATGCCGTCCTCAGCGTTAGTAGAGACTTACTCACGTTTTGGGCTGGGAAAGGCGACCAATTTGGGGTTGGTCGGAGAACGCAGTGGCTTATATCCTCAAAAACAACGGTGGTCTGACATAGAGAGGGCCACCTTCTCTTTCGGCTACGGGCTAATGGTAACCCCGTTACAGTTAGCGCGTGTCTACGCAACGATTGGCAGCTATGGCATCTATCGTCCGCTGTCGATTACCAAAGTTGACCCACCAGTACCGGGCGAACGTATCTTCCCGGAATCCATCGTGCGCACCGTGGTTCACATGATGGAGAGCGTCGCGCTGCCCGGTGGTGGTGGCGTGAAAGCAGCGATTAAAGGCTACCGTATCGCCATCAAAACCGGTACGGCGAAAAAAGTCGGGCCGGATGGTCGCTACATTAACAAATACATTGCGTATACCGCAGGCGTTGCGCCTGCAAGCAATCCGCGTTTTGCGCTTGTGGTGGTCATCAACGACCCGCAGGCGGGTAAATACTACGGTGGCGCCGTCTCCGCGCCGGTGTTCGGTGCCATCATGGGCGGCGTGTTACGCACCATGAATATCGAACCTGATGCGCTGGCGACGGGCGAGAAAAGTGAATTTGTGATTAATCAAGGCGAGGGAACAGGTGGCAGATCGTAATTTGCGCGACCTTCTTGCTCCGTGGGTGCAATCGTTACCTGCGCGAGAACTGCGGGAGATGGTACTCGACAGCCGTGTGGCTGCATCGGGCGATCTCTTTGTGGCGGTAGTCGGTCATCAGGCGGACGGGCGTCGATATATCCCGCAGGCGATTGCGCAAGGGGTGGCTGCCGTGATTGCTGAGGCAAAAGATGTGGCAACCGACGGCGAAATCCGTGAATTACACGGCGTGCCGGTTATCTATCTCAGCCAGCTCAATGAGCGTCTTTCCGCGCTGGCCGGGCGTTTTTATGCTGAACCATCAGACCGTCTGCGTCTGGTCGGCGTAACCGGAACTAACGGCAAAACGACCACCACACAGCTGATGGCGCAGTGGGCGCAACTGCTCGGTGAAACCAGTGCTGTCATGGGTACCGTCGGCAACGGTCTGCTGGGTAACGTGAACCCGACAGAAAATACCACCGGTTCTGCGGTCGATGTGCAGCATGTGCTGGCGGGCCTGGCAGACGAGGGCGCCACCTTTGCGGCAATGGAAGTCTCCTCGCATGGCCTGGTCCAGCATCGGGTGGCTGCGCTGACGTTCGCGGCCTCTGTGTTTACCAATCTGAGCCGCGATCACCTCGATTATCATGGCGATATGGAGCACTACGAAGCGGCGAAATGGCTGCTTTACTCTACGCACCACTGCGGCCAGGCGATCATTAACGCCGATGACGAAGTGGGCCGACGCTGGCTGGCAAAATTGCCGGATGCAGTTGCGGTGTCAATGGACGGACATATCAACCCTAACTGTCACGGTCGCTGGCTGCAGGCGGTCGAGGTGGACTACCACGACAGCGGGGCCACCATTCGCTTTGCCTCTTCATGGGGAGAGGGTGAAATTGAAAGTCGTCTGATGGGGGCGTTTAACGTCAGTAATCTGCTGCTGGCGCTTGCGACGCTGCTGGCGCTGGGTTATCCGCTGGACGCCTTGCTGAAAACATCTCAACGCCTGCTGCCCGTTTGCGGCCGTATGGAAGTGTTCAGCGCGCCGGGTAAACCAACGGTGGTTGTCGATTACGCTCACACGCCGGATGCGCTGGAAAAGGCGCTGGAAGCGGCGCGTCTGCACTGTAGCGGTAAACTCTGGTGTGTCTTTGGCTGCGGCGGCGATCGCGACAAAGGCAAACGCCCGCTGATGGGCGCCATTGCTGAACAGTTCGCGGACATTCCGGTTGTCACCGATGACAACCCGCGCACCGAAGAGCCTCGCGCCATCATTAATGACATTCTGGCGGGCATGCTGGATGCAGGCCGTGCGCGCGTGGTTGAAGGTCGTGCGGAAGCGGTGACCAACGTCATCATGCAGGCCGCTGAAAACGATGTCGTTCTGCTGGCGGGCAAAGGCCACTAAGATTATCAAATTGTCGGCAACCGTCGCCTGGATTACTCCGACCGTGTCACCGCAGCGCGTCTGCTGGGAGTGGTGGCATGATCTCCCTCTCGCTACGTCAGGCCACTGCGATAGTGCAGGGCGAATTGCATGGTCAGGACATCACCTTTGATGCGGTGACTACCGATACCCGTAAGGTGACACCAGGATGCCTGTTTGTCGCCCTGAAAGGCGAACGGTTTGATGCGCATGACTTTGCCGGACAGGCGAAAGAGAACGGTGCCGGCGCACTGCTGGTCAGCCGCAAGCTTGATACTGACCTGCCGCAGATCGTCGTGAAAGATACGCGTCTGGCTTTTGGCGAGCTGGCGGCGTGGGTGCGCCAGCAGGTGCCAACCCGCGTTGTTGCGCTGACGGGCTCATCGGGTAAAACGTCCGTCAAGGAGATGACGGCGACCATCCTCGGTCAGTGCGGAAACACTCTTTATACCGCCGGTAACCTCAATAATGACATCGGCGTGCCGATGACATTACTCCGGCTGACCAAAGAGCATGAATTCGCCGTGATTGAGCTGGGTGCGAACCATCAGGGCGAAATCGCGTGGACCGTCAGCCTGACGCGTCCGGAAGCGGCGCTGGTGAATAACCTCGCCGCGGCGCACCTCGAAGGCTTCGGTTCGCTGGAAGGCGTGGCGAAGGCCAAGGGTGAAATCTACACCGGTCTGCCGGTTGACGGCATCGCCATTATGAATGCCGATAACAATGACTGGCTGAACTGGCAGAGCATCATTGGCTCGCGTAAAACCTGGCGTTTTTCACCCAATGCCGCCAACAGCGATTTTACCGCCGCCAATATCCATGTGACCTCACATGGGACGGAATTCACGCTCAATACGCCAACCGGCGGCATTGAGGTGCTGCTGCCGCTGCCGGGGCGTCATAACATTGCCAATGCGCTGGCGGCGGCGGCGTTGTCGATGGCAGTCGGGGCGACGCATGAGGCGATTAAGACCGGGCTGGCAAACTTAAAAGCCGTGCCGGGACGCCTGTTCCCGATTCAGCTGGCGGAAAACAAGCTGCTGCTCGATGACTCCTATAACGCTAACGTGGGGTCGATGACCGCAGCCGTGCAGGTGTTGTCTGAGATGCCAGGCTACCGGGTGATGGTAGTGGGTGATATGGCCGAGCTGGGTGATGAAAGCGAAGCGTGCCATCTTCAGGTCGGCGAGGCGGCAAAAGCGGCTGGCCTCGACTGCGTGCTGAGTACCGG
>JAFACP010000056.1 GCA_023425455.1 Pseudomonadota bacterium
CCCCTCCTGCTGGAGCATATAGATAAGCGTATCAGCAATGCTGATTTCGTCTTCAACCAGCCAGATCAAGGGTTGCTGCATGATTCTTCCCCGAATCAATGCCACGGCATAATCGGCACGGCGCTGAGGGCGTTTTTCGGCGACCCCTCTACCACTTTGTCAGAGTAAGCGAGGTACGCCAGGGCGTTGCGTTTCTGATCATAGAAACGCACAACCTGCAGTTTTTTGAACACCAGCGACGTCCGCTTCTGGAACACCACTTCCCCCTGCGCTTTACCGTTTTTAATTTTCTCGCTCAGTTCAACCGGGCCAACCTGCTGGCATGAAATGGCCGCATCGGAGGTATCTTCAGCCAGCCCAAGGCCACCTTTAATACCCCCTGTTTTTGCCCGGCTGATATAGCAGGTGACGTTTTTCACATCCGGATCGTCGAACGCTTCGACGACAATTTTATGGTCAGGGCCAAACATTTTGAACACCGTATCGACAGAGCCGATTTGTTCAGCCAGCGCCACACGCCCTACCATCAGCAGCAGAGCGGTTAAGATCAATGTCTTGTATTTCATATTGTTACCATTTTTTAAAATTGCACAGAGCGATTATTCAATACATTAGATAAAAATGTAGCAAGATCACAGGATTAGAATTTATTTACCCATAATGTGCGGAGAAAAGCACAAATGAGCAAAAAAAACACCGAATGCTCAAACATCAAAAAATGCTATTATCCGCTAACCTGTTATCAGGCACCTGCTGTTTTAAGGATGAGGATAGTATATGGATCAGGCTGGAATTATTCGCGACCTGCTTACCTGGCTGGAAGGTCATCTTGACCAGCCTTTGTCACTGGATAATGTGGCGGCAAAAGCAGGCTATTCCAAGTGGCACCTGCAAAGGATGTTCAAGGATGTCACCGGTCATGCCATCGGTGCTTATATTCGTGCACGCCGTCTGTCAAAATCTGCCGTCGCGCTGCGCCTGACCGCGCGCCCTATTCTGGATATCGCGCTTCAGTACCGTTTCGATTCACAGCAGACCTTTACCCGCGCGTTTAAAAAGCAGTTCTCATTGACGCCAGCGCTCTATCGCCGCGCTCCGGAGTGGAGCTCTTTTGGTATCCGTCCTCCGCTACGTTTAGGCGAGTTCGCGATGCCAAAATATGAGTTCGTCACGCTGCCCGAAATGCACCTGACGGGGACAACGCAAAGCTATACCTGCTCTCTGGAACAGATTTCCGAATTCCGCCATCAAATGCGGGTGCAGTTCTGGCGTGATTTCCTGAGCCATGCCCCGGCGATCCCGCCCATACTCTATGGCCTGAACGAAACCCACCCGAGCCTCGAAAAAGACGACGAGCAAGAGGTGTTCTATACCACCGCCTTAACGCCGGATATGGCCAACGGCTATATTCACGGCTCAAAACCGGTAACGATCGAGGGCGGAGAATATGCCATGTTCTCCTATGAAGGCCTTGGGACGGGGGTTCAGGAATTTATCCTGACCGTTTACGGTACCTGCATGCCGATGCTGAATCTGAATCGCCGTAAAGGTCAGGATATCGAGCGCTACTACCCGGAAAGCGATGCGAAACCGGAAGAAGGCCCAATCAATCTGCGGATGGAGTTTTTAATTCCTGTTCGCCGTTAACGCTGCAACTCATCCAGCGCCGGGGCGTCAAGATGCGAGACATCTCCGGCCATCTCCACAATCCACCCGGATGCCAGCCACTGGCTTTCCTGATAATCGATGCGGGAAAGAGAGCAGTTACGCAGACGTAAACGTCGCTCAGCGTAAGCCGGCAGACCGAGGATCGTACTGACGAGGCAGCCCAGCGCGATTCCGTGGCTGACCAGCAGCGGACGGCTGCCAGCCGGCAGCTTCAGGCACTCAGCAAGCGCGGCATGAACGCGCGTACTCAGTTCCTGCATCGATTCACCCTGTGGAATTCGGCCATCTTCCGTGCCGTTCACCAGCGTACGACGCCAGTTTTCTTCCTCTTCCGTCAGCGTGTCGATATGGCGTTTTTCCAGCACCCCCATATCCAGCTCACGCAAACGTGGCTCCAGGGTAACTTCGCAACCGCAGGCGTCGGCGATGATACGCGCCGTCTGCCGGGTACGACCTAAATCACTGGCAATAACGTGGGTGATGCCCAGCGTGCCGGCGCGTTCTGCCACCTGTGCCGCCTGTTGCACACCTTTTTCGGTAAGAGGGCTGTCTGACTGGCCTTGAATACGTCGCTCGGCGTTCCATTGCGTTTCACCGTGGCGAACAAGGTATACCTGTAACATACTTTTTTTCCGTTATACTGCGATGAGTTTTTTTGAATCGAGCTTAATTATGCACCATGTTGTCTCTGCTACCACTAATCCTGCCAAAATTCAGGCAATTCTAAGGGCATTTGAACAGATCTTCGGCGCAGGATCCTGCCATATTGACGCCGTCGGCGTCGAGAGCGGCGTCCCTGAACAGCCGTTCGGAAGCGAGGAAACGCGCGCTGGCGCACGAAATCGGGTTGCCAATGCCAGAGCCGTCGTCCCGAATGCTGACTTTTGGGTCGCCATTGAAGCGGGTATTGATGAAGGCGCGACGTTCAGCTGGGTGGTCATCGAAAGTCGCGAGCAGCGCGGCGAAGCGCGTTCAGCCACGCTGCCGTTGCCGGAGATAATTCTGGAAAAAGTACAGGCGGGAGAAGCGCTCGGACCGGTGATGTCGCAGTATACCGGTATTGATGAGATTGGCCGTAAGGAAGGGGCGATTGGCATCTTTACCGCGGGTGCGCTCACGCGCTCGGGCGTTTACCATCAGGCAGTGATCCTGGCCCTGAGTCCGTTCCATAACGCGATTTATCGCTGAACTGTTCAGAAGCGTCGGGGGCAAATCAGACGCTTTTCAGCAACACCTGCTCCAGCCACTGGCGCAGTTCCACCGGGGCGGATTTCAGGCTGTTGGAGCCGCGCGTGATGGTCGCGATACCCGCCCCCAGCTCATTTTTCAGCTCGCGCTGGCTCATCTCACCACGCAGTAACTCTTCAATGATACGCACGCGCGTGCCCAGCGCTTCACGCTCGTCAGGCGTCAGCATCAGCTGCAGTAAAGGTAAGTGCAGATCCTTGTCGTAAGACTGGCGAAGCAGCTCCACAAAACGAAGCCACTCCTGATTACGTTGTTCGGCCATCGCCGAGGAATACGGGGAATGCTGGGTCATGTTATGCCGCCTGTTGTACTCATTAGCGAGTACAGCATAACACAACCCGCAGATATCAGTAACGTCTCTGCCACTCGGCGTCGCTCAACAGGGTATCTTTCTGCCCCATAAAGTGACGATAGTAAGCATCGTACGCCAGCACATTCTTCACATAACCCCGGGTTTCAGAAAACGGAATACTCTCGACAAAGGCCACGGCGTCAATACGTCCGGCGCTGTTGCCAAGCCAGCTGCGCACGCGCCCTGGCCCTGCGTTGTACGCGGCAGATGCGAAGATACGGTTGTTGTCAAACTGCTGGTACACGTACTGCAGGTAGCTGGTGCCGATGTTGATGTTGGTATCCGGCTGCAGCAGCTGCGACGGGCTGCTGTAACCGGGAATACTGAACATCTTCACCGTGTGCGTCGCCGTGCCGGGCATAATCTGCATCAGGCCGCTTGCCCCCACCGGCGAGCGCACTTTCGGATTCCATGCGCTCTCCTGACGGGCAATCGCCATTGCGTAGCTTTGCGGGAAATCTTTGTCCCGGGTATAGCGCTCGAACAGATCGTTGTATGCCAGCGGGAAACGTTCTTCGAGGTGGTTCCATAGCTTACCGGCGATGGTCGCCTGTACGCTCAGATCCCACCAGTGGTTATCAAATGCATAGCGCGCCAGCTGGGCTTTTTCATCCGTGGTGCGGCTGGTCACCAGATTCGCCCATTCGCTGCGTGCGGTATTATCCAGATTCCAGTACATCAGCTCGCGGACCCGCGCCATTTCTGGCCCTTGCGTCAGCGCCGGGCTGATACCGGAAGGGGCTTTATCAATCCGCAACGAATAGGTTTCCCCCAGACGCTGCGCGGCAACCATCGGGTAGAAGCCACGCTCCTGCATCAGGCTATGAAGGATCGCTTTTGCTTCGTCTTCACGCCCACGCTCCAGCAGCAGGTCCGCCTGCCAGTAACGCCATTCGTCTTTTTCTTTGGCATCCATCGGCAGGCGCGCAAGCCAGGTGTTCAGCCCACGACGATCGCCGCTGCCCAGCGCCATTCGCACCCTGCGCTCCACCAGCGAGGTCGAGTTCGAACGCATTATCGCGTCATCACGCCAGCGAGCCTGCTCGTCGGTCACGTCCGTCCCCATGAGTCGCCATGCCACGATGTCACGCAACGCCTGAGTTTGCTCCTCGTTAAGCTGTTGCGCCTGGGCTAACTGCGGGATCATTAACCGTGCATTTTCAGCATCGTCACGCGCCACGCGGGTAAAAGCGACTTCTGCCATCTGACGGGTAAAATCGGTCGCGCCGGTGGTGCGGGCAAAGGTCATTACGCTATTCGGATTGTTCGCCAGCTGAACCACCGCGGCGGAGATAGTCTGGTACTCCGACGGCATTTGCCCCGCCAGAACGCTGACCAGCCGGGTATTACCGGCCTTCATCGCCAGACGGATGCGTTCAAGATAGGCCAGCGGATCTTGTTTTCCGGAGGCACGCCATGCGCTGAATAGCGCATCGCAGGCATTAGGCTGGCTGTTGCCGGACAGCCACAACGCTTTCGCACCCGTCCAGGCCTCTTCCTGCTGACCGGTGGCCCATTTCGCATAGTAATAGTTACACTGCGCCTCGGTCGTCAGCGGCTTTTCCGGGCTGAATGCCAGCAGGCCACGCCAGTCTTCCCGGCGGGCCAGCTCGTTAACGAAACGTGACTGCAAAGAGCGGGCAGGCGGCAACGTCGGATTGGCCTGAATAAAGCTGGCGACGGTCACCGTCGGCTGGTTCATCAGGTCGTCGGTGATCTGCCGGTACTCCAGATAAGGATACAGAGGATAGTTTTTTAACGTCGGCATCAGCGACTGAACAGTATCCATCTGCTTGTTGTCCCACGCCTGTTTGATTTGCGCATAGCGACTACGTTGTTCATCCAGTGAATCAGCCTGTACCGCCTGGCTCACTGCCATTACGCACAGGCCGGCAGCCAGCAGACGCCAGACCACCTGTTTGGCTTTTTCCACACGCTCTTCCTCATTGTTTTTTCATCAGTTGCAGCATCTTGCCGCGTCAAAGTCTACTTAGCTTATGCTAACCAGGCATCCGACAACGCGCCACGTCATGCACACTTTTTTACCTTTCTTGCGCGTTTTAACACTCCCGACGTTCCTGGCTGGGATTAGGCCGGGAAAAAGGCTACACTTCGCAGCTGTTACCTATTTTCATCACGATAAAAGAGGCGAAGTCCAACGTGGCTCAATTCGTTTATACCATGCATCGTGTCGGCAAAGTGGTCCCGCCGAAACGTCATATTCTTAAAAATATCTCGCTGAGCTTCTTCCCGGGCGCGAAAATCGGGGTTCTGGGTCTCAACGGTGCCGGTAAGTCCACCCTGCTGCGCATCATGGCCGGCATCGATACAGACATCGAAGGTGAAGCCCGTCCGCAGCCAGGCATCAAGATTGGCTATCTGCCGCAGGAGCCGCAGCTGAACCCGGAACACACGGTACGTGAATCCGTTGAAGAAGCCGTTGCCGAAGTGGTTAACGCGCTGAAAGGTCTGGATGAAGTGTACGCGAAGTATGCCGAGCCGGATGCCGACTTCGATAAGCTGGCCGCGCAACAGGGCAAGTTTGAAGAGATCATTCAGGCGCATGATGGTCATAACCTGAACGTACAGCTGGAACGTGCCGCTGACGCGCTGCGTCTGCCGGAATGGGATGCGAAAATCGCCAACCTCTCCGGTGGTGAACGCCGCCGCGTGGCGCTGTGCCGCCTGCTGCTGGAAAAACCCGACATGCTGCTGCTCGACGAACCAACCAACCACCTGGATGCTGAATCCGTGGCCTGGCTGGAGCGTTTCCTGCATGACTTCGAAGGTACCGTGGTGGCGATCACCCACGACCGTTACTTCCTCGATAACGTTGCCGGCTGGATCCTCGAGCTTGACCGTGGCGAAGGTATTCCGTGGGAAGGCAACTACTCCTCCTGGCTGGAACAAAAAGATCAGCGTCTGGCACAGGAAGCGTCAGCTGAAGCGGCGCGTCGTAAGTCTATCGAAAAAGAGCTGGAGTGGGTTCGTCAGGGTACTAAAGGCCGTCAGTCGAAGGGCAAAGCCCGTCTGGCTCGCTTTGAAGAGCTGAACAGCACCGAATACCAGAAACGTAACGAAACCAACGAACTGTTTATTCCGCCTGGCGCACGCCTGGGGGATAAAGTGCTGGAAGTCAGCAATCTGCGTAAATCCTACGGCGATCGCGTGCTGATTGACGATCTGAGCTTCTCGGTACCGAAAGGCGCAATTGTCGGCATCATCGGTCCTAACGGCGCGGGTAAATCAACCCTGTTCCGTATGATGTCTGGTCAGGAACAGCCTGACAGCGGCAACATTACCCTGGGTGAGACCGTTAAGCTGGCCTCCGTTGACCAGTTCCGTGACGCGATGGACAACAGCAAAACCGTCTGGGAAGAGGTTTCCGGCGGTCTGGATATCATGCGCATCGGTAACACCGAAATGCCAAGCCGCGCCTACGTCGGCCGCTTTAACTTCAAAGGCACTGACCAGGGCAAACGCGTGGGTGAATTGTCCGGCGGGGAGCGTGGTCGTCTGCATCTGGCGAAACTGCTGCAGGTTGGCGGTAACGTCCTGCTGCTTGATGAACCCACCAACGACCTGGATATCGAAACCCTGCGCGCGCTGGAAAACGCCCTGCTGGAGTTCCCGGGCTGCGCGATGGTTATCTCGCACGACCGCTGGTTCCTTGACCGTATCGCCACCCATATCCTGGACTACCAGGATGAGGGCAAAGTGGAGTTCTTCGAAGGTAACTTCACCGAATACGAAGAGTACAAGAAACGCACGCTGGGCGCCGATGCGCTGGAGCCAAAGCGTATCAAGTACAAGCGTATCGCAAAATAAAAGACCAACGGCAACCCCAGGGTTGCCGTTTTTCATTCTGCCGTCGCCGGGGAGCGCGCTGTCAGAACCGCATCACGACGCCCCGACATAAAAGCTCTTCACCTCATCAAACCCCATGGCAAAATCGATGTAACTCATCAGCGCAGGCGAATTCAGCTTGCGGCTCGGATAGGCCAGCCACAGCTCATTTCCCGTTACGCTCCACTCAGGCAGCACCTGCACCAGCGCCCCGCTTTCGATCTTATCCTCCAGTAGGAAGGCTGGCAGCAGGGTGATCCCGGCACCGGCGATAGCGCACTCCCGGGCATATACCAGGTTGTCCGTGAGATGGCCGTTATCCGCAAAATAACGGTGATCCTCACTGCCGCGTTGCAGCAGCCATTCAGACCAGGCTTTATGGCTGATACAGCGGTGCCCCGCCAGCTGGCGCGGATGGAGAAGCGGTGCGTGCCGCGCCAGATAGTCCGGGGAAGCCAGCATATAGCGTGGACAGTGGCCAATCATCCGTCCAATCAGCGAAGAGTCCTGTGGCTTGCCGGTACGCAGCGCCACGTCAAAACCCGACGCCACCAGATCGAGCACATCGTCAGAGATGGAGACATCGAGCGACACGTCGGGATAACGACGCTGAAACTCGGCGTTCAGATGCGCCAGCAGCGTCGCACCGATCCCGGCCGGGCTGGTGATGCGCAGTCGCCCGCTGGGGTTATCACGCAGGCGTTGAATGGCGTACTCCGCCCGTTCGCTGGCGGCCAGCATCTCACGACAGTGCACCAGATAGTGCTCTCCGGCAAACGTCAGATTGAGCTTTCGGGTGGTGCGGTTGAGCAGGCGAATGCCCACCTGCTGTTCAAGCTGGCTGATGCGCTGGCTGACGCTTGATTTCGGCAGCCCCGCCCTGTGCGCGGCGGCAGTGAAACTGCCCATCTCAGCCACCAGCGCAAACAGCGCCATATCCTGAAGCTGTTTAAACATCATTGTTCATCCTTAACGAACACTTCGTTCTTTATTGTCCATCTTATCACGCCACTGAGCGTTTAATAGACTGGCCTCACTGCAATGCATCACCCGAGGAGAGCACCATGTCCGTTAACGCTGTTGCCGTCAATCCGGCCGACCCGACCACCTTTATTGCAATCACTCAGCCGGTGCCTGAACCGGGCGAATACGACCTGCTGGTCGACGTTAAGGCGGTTTCCGTAAACCCGGTCGATACCAAAGTGCATGCCGGTATCGCCGCCAGGGGGCTGCAGGAGCCCCGCATACTTGGCTGGGATGCCAGCGGCATTGTGAAAGCCGTTGGTGCCCGCGTCTCCTGTTTCAAACCCGGCGATGAGGTGTGGTACGCCGGGGATATCACCCGTCCGGGCAGCAACGCCACGCACCAGCTGGTCGACGCGCGCATCGTCGGGCGTAAGCCCGCCAGCCTTCAGTGGGCCGCCGCTGCCGCGCTGCCATTAACCGCGTTAACCGCCTGGGAAGGGCTGTTTGAACGGCTGAATATTCAGCAGGCCGGGGCGGACAAAACGCTGCTCATCATCGGCGGCGCAGGCGGCGTTGGATCGCTGGCGATCCCCTTTGCCAAACACAACAGCCGCGTGCAGGTCATCGCCACCGCCTCGCGGGAAGATTCCGCCCAGTGGTGCCTCGATCGCGGCGCGGATCGGGTGGTGAACTACCACGATCTCCAGGGCGAACTGGCAAAACAGGGGATCCGCTTTGTGGATTACATTTTTATCCTCAACGACACCGACGGGCACTGGGATGCCGTCAGCGAACTGATCGCCCCGCAGGGGCATATCTGCTCTATCGTCGAGAATGAGCACCCGCTGGATCAAACGCAGCTGAAGTCTAAATCTGCCGCCCTGCACTGGGAGTTTATGTATACCCGCAGCATGTACCAGACCGACGATATGGCACGACAGGGCGAGATCCTCGATCAGGTCGCCGCGCTGGTTGATAACGGCGTAGTGGAAAGCTCACTCAGTGAAACGCTGCACGGCTTAAGCGTGGAGAGCATCAGCCTGGCGCACCGTAAAGTGAAGGAGGGGCATATGCGGGGGAAAGTGGTGGTGGCGTTTTAAGATGCATCCCTCCTTGCAGGGAGAGGGACATTTTATCCCTGCTCGCCCATCATCTCTTTCACCAGCTCAACGCAGCGCAGGAAGCGGGTGTCGTAATCCGGCTCTTCCACATGCACAAAGGCCACGTTGTTCTCATGCAGCATCTCGACCAGCATGGTCTGGAACTCCCGGCGCTCCACAGAACTGCCGAGACTGCG
>JAFACP010000094.1 GCA_023425455.1 Pseudomonadota bacterium
CATCAATGCTGGTCACCATCGGCAGCAGAATGCTGAGATTCCCCGTCGCGGCATTGGCACGCATCATCGCACGCACCTGGATCAGAAAGATCTCCGGCTGATCGAGGGTAATGCGGATCCCGCGCCATCCAAGACAAGGGTTCTCTTCACTGATCGGCATGTACGGCAACTGCTTATCAGCCCCGACGTCCAGCGTGCGCAGGGTAACCGGTTTATCGTTGAACATTTGCAGCATGCCCTGATACTGCGCGACCTGCTCCTCTTCCGACGGGAAGCCGCTTTGCAGCATAAAGGGGATCTCGGTGCGATACAGACCGATACCGTCGATACGGCTGCCGAGTTTCTCTTCGTGTTCAGGGCTTAAACCGGCGTTAAGCATCACCTTGATCCGCTCGCCGCTTTTCAGCTGCGCGGGCAGATTAACGTCATCTTCCGCCAGTTTGCTTAATTCGTTCTCTTCGCTGATAAGGCGCTGGTATTCCTGCAGCAGCACCGGCTCAGGATCAACCAGAAGTTCTCCACGATACCCGTCGACCACAAGGGTGCGTCGGTGCAGCACCGACGGCTGGATATCTGCGCCCATCACGGTCGGAATGCCGAGCGCACGCACCATGATCGCCGCATGCGAGTTGGCGGCGCCATCGCGTACCACCACCCCGGCGAGCCGATCCTGCGGCAGCTCCGCGAGCGTCGTTGCCGAGAGTTCATCTGCCACCAGCACGAATCGTGCTGGCCAGGAATTCGCCCCCTGAATGGTGTCGTCGAGATGGAACAACAAACGTTGTCCGAGGGTGCGTAAATCTCCCGCACGCTCTTTCAGATAGCCATCGGTCAGCGCGGCGAATTGTTCGGCAAATTTTTCAATGACTTTTTTTACAGCCCACTCCGCGACCGAGCCTTTATCCACTTCTGCAAACAGCTCGCGGCGCAGACGCGCGTCGGAGAGCAGATGCGAATAGAGGTCAAATATAGCCGCCGTCTCTTTTTGCGCCCCCGCAGCAAAGCGCTTGCTGTATCGACGAAACTCGCTTGCAGCCTCTTCCAGCGCGGCGGTCAGGCGCTCACGCTCGAGTACCGCATCCAGCGTTGATGCCTCGTAAACCTGCTCCATCAGCGGCAGCGTGGTGTCCATCCAGCCTTCAGCGATCGCCACGCCAGGTGAAGCCGGCAGCGCGCGGATCCGCGTATGGCGATACTGACCAAACAGAGCGGTCAGCTGAGACTGGGAGAGGATTGCCGCCATCTGGGTCGCCAGGGTAACGAGGAAAGACTCTTCGCTTTCATCGTACTGACGCAATTCGCGCTGCTGGACCACCAGCACGCCAAGCAGTTGACGACGCTGGATGATAGGCACGCCCAGAAAGGCGCGGAAGCGCTCTTCTTTTACGGAGGGGATGTACTTGAAGCTGGGGTGTTTTTGCGCATCGGCGAGGTTGATCGGCTCAGCAAGCCGCCCGACCAGACCGACAATACCTTCATCAAATGCAAGCGTAACGGTGCGACCGCGCGGTTTTTTCAGGCCACGGGTCGCCATCAGGTAATAGCAACGCCGGTCATGGTCGGCCAGATAGACCGAACAGACTTCGGTTTCCATCGCAAGACAGATGTCAGTGACCAGAATATTCAGCGCCTCGTTCAGACGAGGCGCACTGGCGACTTTTTCGACTATTTCTCGCAAGCGGGTGAGCATGATTTGCGTAACTTAACCTCTTTTACGTCGCCAGGCAGGTGCGTTTTGCGGCTTCTGAGGAACCTCCTGAAGCTGCATGACAACACTTGCGAACTCTTTCATCACCCTACGGTAAACATCGCGCTTAAATGACACGACCTGACGAACAGGATACCAGTAGCTCACCCAACGCCAGCCATCAAACTCAGGCGTACTGCTGGTTTGCATATTGATATCTGAATCGTTGCCCACCAACTGCAGTAGAAACCACTTCTGTTTCTGGCCGATACAAACCGGCTTTGTGTCCCAACGCACCAAACGTTTCGGTAACTTGTAACGCAACCAGTTGCGGGTCGAAGCCAGGATGCGAACATCTTTTCGGCTTAAACCGACTTCTTCAAACAGCTCCCGGTACATCGCTTGTTCTGGGGACTCTCCTGGGTTTATCCCGCCCTGCGGGAACTGCCAGGAGTGCTGACCATATCGTCTGGCCCACATGACCTGGCCCTGACGATTACAAATTACGATTCCGACGTTTGGGCGGTAGCCATCGTCATCAATCACCGGACTACCCCAAACTAAACCTTATATATGAATGATTGTTTCACACTACAGGGAGGCGGTAAACCACTCTCTTTCAGGCCTGCCGCCTAATAACATTTGAATAACTCACAATAATCAGTGGAGTTATGAACAGACCTGTGGTCCCAGGAGCCATTTTATTCACCTTTTCTGTGGATATAGTTGTGAAGAAGTACGGAATTACCGATGAACAACCTTAATTAAGAAAAATCCGCACTGAAACCACACTCACAATAAAACCTTTACATTCAGTGCATTAACAATAAAAACAGGGTCATCGATCCGAATATTGTGATGTTTATCACACAAGGGATCGCGCTGCTGATGAAAGATCGAGCAACGTCGCTTTTATCCACAGATTGTGCCAACAAGTTAGACACTATTTGTGTAAAAATTCGATTTTCGTCGCACGTCAAGGCTGTAAATTGAAACAGTAGTGGGGGTTATTCCCAGTTATCCCACTTTTCTGTGGATAACATGGTGTAAGATCCTGTTCATTGTCAGTGACCAGATTTGAACAACCTGATTTTCAGCGCAGAATACAGCGGCCAGAAATGGTAAAACATATTTAAAATCATACAGATGTAATATTGACACGGAAAAAGTTAAACTCTGTCCACAAGGTACAATTTCTTCGTTTATTTTTTAATCAAAGGGTTATCTTCATGCTTCCGCTTGCGCCACTGCACACTCCTCCCGCCAGCGAAACTCAGCTATTGCACCAGGCGCAGCGACTGGCGGGTCTTTCACTTGGGGAGTTGGCCGCCCTCGCCGGTTTGCCCGTGCCGAACGATCTGAAGCGCGATAAGGGCTGGATCGGGATGTTGCTTGAGCTCTGGCTCGGGGCAAGCGCGGGCAGCAAACCGGAGCAGGATTTTGCCGCCCTTGGCGTTGAGCTAAAAACCATTCCCGTTGATGGCGCCGGCAATCCCCTTGAGACCACGTTCGTCTGCGTGGCCCCGCTGACCGGAAATAGCGGCGTAACCTGGGAAACCAGTCACGTTCGCCATAAGCTGAAGCGGGTACTGTGGGTGCCGGTCGAAGGTGACAGGCAGATCCCACTCGCCCTGCGTCGTGTCGGCGCGCCGCTGCTCTGGAGCCCTGACACGGACGAAGAAAAACAGCTGCGCCAGGACTGGGAAGAGTTAATGGACATGATTGTCCTTGGGCAGGTTGAGCGCATTACCGCCCGACACGGGGAAGTGTTGCAGCTGCGACCAAAAGCCGCCAACAGTAAGGCGCTCACTGAAGCCGTCGGCGCACAGGGGGAACCAATCCTGACGCTGCCGCGCGGTTTTTATCTTAAAAAGAATTTCACTCGCGCCCTGCTCGCCCGTCATTTTCTGCTGAATACATAGTTTTTAACGAAATTCGCCTGCAGTTTGACACAATCACCTGCTTTTTAAGATTTTGTCCCTTCCTCCTGTCGAATAATCAGGTTATTACTACACTATGATTTGATACGAGCCAGATGAGGACGATAACGATGAAAAAATGGGCGGTGTTAATCTCAGCAGTCGGTTTAGCGTTTGCTGTATCGGGTTGTAGCAGCGATTACGTGATGGCGACAAAAGATGGTCGTATGATCCTGACCGATGGTAAACCCGAAGTCGACGACGATACCGGTCTGGTAAGCTACCGCGACCAGGCGGGCAACAACATGCAAATCAATCGCGATGAAGTGTCGCAAATCATTGAGCGATGATGCGTTAAGGTCAGTGGCTGACTGGCCTTTTTGATTTCTCTCTTCCCCTTTTGCTTCCCCTCTGCCATGTTTATATTCCTTTGTCGGGAGGTTCCTGACGCGGTCTACATGTCAATTGAAGGAAGCCGGCTATGCATTATCACCGTATCCCCCACAGCTCTCTGGAGATAAGCCAACTGGGGTTGGGCACGATGACGTTTGGTGAACAAAACAGCGAAGCCGATGCCCACGCGCAGCTCGATTACGCCATCAGCCAGGGGATTAACCTGATTGATGTCGCGGAGATGTACCCTGTTCCGCCACGTCCGGAAACACAAGGTTTAACCGAAACTTACGTCGGCAACTGGCTGGCAAAACGCGGCAACCGTGAAAAGCTGGTCGTCGCCTCTAAGGTCAGCGGCCCATCGCGCAACAACGACGCCGGGATCCGGCCTGCTCAGACCCTCGATCGCAAAAATATTCGCGCGGCGCTGGATGCCAGCCTGAAGCGTCTGCAAACAGACTACCTCGATCTTTACCAGGTCCACTGGCCGCAGCGTGCAACCAACTGCTTTGGCAAACTCGGCTATAGCTGGAGCGACAGCGCCCCGGCCGTGACGTTGCTGGAAACGCTGGAAGCGCTGGCAGAGTGCCAGCGGGCGGGCAAAATCCGCTACATTGGCGTCTCTAACGAAACGGCGTTTGGCGTGATGCGTTATCTGCACCTGGCCGATAAGCACGACCTGCCGCGCATCGTCACTATACAGAACCCGTACAGCCTGCTGA
The DNA here is from genome assembly GCA_023425455.1 of Pseudomonadota bacterium. GTDB lineage: Bacteria > Pseudomonadota > Gammaproteobacteria > Enterobacterales > Enterobacteriaceae > Enterobacter. The sequence goes on from JAFACP010000094.1 coordinate 4,722, forward strand.
ACCGCAGCTATGAGGTGGGTCTTGCTGAAGTGTCTCAGTATGAAGACGTTGGGCTGCTCGCCTACTCATGCCTCGGCTTTGGCACACTCACCGGCAAGTACCTGAACGGCGCGAAGCCAGCTGGCGCGCGCAATACGCTCTTCAGCCGCTTCACCCGCTACAGCGGCGAACAGACGCAAAAAGCGGTCGCCGCCTATGTGGATATCGCCAGGCGACACGCTCTCGATCCCGCTCAGATGGCGTTGGCCTTCGTGCGCCGCCAGCCGTTTGTCGTCAGCACCCTGCTGGGCGCGACCACCATGGAACAGCTTCGCAGTAATGTGGAGAGTTTCCATCTGGATCTTAGCGAAGAGGTGTTGGCGGAGATTGAAGCAGTGCATCAGGTCTATACCTACCCCGCACCGTAAGAGGTTGGGTTTGCCCGGCAGCACGTCGCCAGCCGGGCAGCATGTCACACGCCGATAGTCAGCTCACCGACGGCGCTGCCAGAGCCATAACCCGGCAATCGCCAGGGCGAACAGCGCACCGAAGCCAACGCCTGTCGCCACCACCGGTGCCCCCATTTTGACCGCCAGCGAATAGAGCCCCAGCATCAGCAACATTGCGGTGTTCTCACCCAGATTTTGCACCGCAATCGCGTTACCGGCGCCGACGGTCTGCTTTCCTCTCTCCTGCAGTAACGCATTCAGCGGCACCACGAAGAAGCCGCCGAGAATACCTATCAGGATCAGCAGCGCATACGCAGGCAACAACGCATGCTGCAGCGAGAAGATAAGCACCACGACGCCAATCAGGATCCCCGCAGGCATACAGCGCGCGACGGTATCGAGAGTGACCAGCTTTGCCGCGGCCCCCGCACCGACAACAATGCCAATGGCAACCATCGCATTCAGATAGGTTGGCGTGGCGTTATCCGTGATCCCGAGCGCCGTCGGCACCCACAGTACCAGCAGGAAGCGAAGCGTTACGCCGGCCCCCCAGAACATG
>JAFACP010000108.1 GCA_023425455.1 Pseudomonadota bacterium
TAACGGCGCCGTCGCTGAGTCCTTTTTTCAGCACATCGCTGCTGACGTAAAACGGCAGCGTGGTGCTGACCTGGCGTCCCAGCGCATCGGTGGTGACCAGGACGGCATCACCCGCGCCGTTGATATACGGCAGGTTGGTGAGGGTAAACGGCCCCGGCTGCAGCTGCGTTGAACCGGAACGGTAGCCGTTAATAAACAGATCCACCGATGTCAGCACCGCCGCCTCACCGGAAAACGCCGGCAGCGGCCAGGTCACCAGGTCGGGACGTAGCGAAAAATCGCGCCCGTAGCTGATACCGCCCATCCGTACGCTGCTACTCCAGCTTAATGCGTCGCTGATGACATCCCCGACGCTCCAGGCTATCGCATCGTCTTCGTCGGGCATCATCAGGGAGGTGTCATACCGCACATACCCCTGCTGCTGACCCGCGTGACCGGCGAAGTATTGCCGGACGTAGCCTGTCGATGAGAACGACCCGCTGTCGTTGAAATAGCGCAACTCATGCCACAGCGAGGCCTGACCGCCAGACCGTTCGGTGTGGGTGGTATAGAGATCGTAATTGAGCAGCGCCCCGGTGCCGTAGCGGGGGGACTTTGCGCCATCTGGCCGCTGAAGGGGATCACGCGCGGCGTGACCCAGTCGCGCGGCAGCGTGAGCAGCAGCCGCTGGGCGGCGCTGTCATATTCCATGCGTACGCTGGCGAGCGTTGAAAGATTGACCTCCCCGGCGGGCACCTGCTCAGGCGGAAGCCCGGCCCGCAGCAGATCGGCGCTGGAGATAAAGAACGCGCCGTCGCGCCGGGTCACCGGCACCACCAGGCCGCTATCATAGTGGTTCAGCACCAGCGCCAGCTGGTAGACGGCGTCGTGATGCATCGTCTGCGCCTGAGGCGGCGGTGGCAGGCTGTCATCGCCGGGTCCGGCCCAGCTGCGTGGGGTAATGCAGAGCAGGATCATCATCGCCATCTTCAGTTTGCGGGCGTCGACTGCCATTGCGTATCCCGGGCATTAATCTGCGCGATCAGCCGCTCCGCCCGGCTGATGCTGGCGGGTAGCGGCCAGCGTCGAAAACCTCCCGGCAGAACATACCCGAGCAGCCCTTCTGCTACGGTTCTCTTCTTCCCGCCCTGCACAAGCGCCACCTGGCTCAGTCTGACATGCACATCCCCGCGGTTGCGCACCTCCAGCGCCGGTTTGCCCCCTTCCCGGATGACCCGCCAGCTCAGATTGTGCGTTTGTGCCAGCGCATGGTGCGCCCCCGCCCTGATGGTTGGGATCCCCTGGCCATAGACGAAAAGTGGAATCGAGTAGCGCATCTGCAGCTTAAGACCGAGGGCGGGCTCAGCCTTCGCGCCAGGCTGGGGGATCTCATCGACGATGATCCGGTACGCCTGTTCAACCCCCATCGGCACGCTGGCCTGCCTGATAAGGCGAATAAGCTGTTTACTGCCTTTGGCGATCGTGACAATCGGCGGGCTGGCGACAACCTCCTGCTGGGCGGAATATCGCTCAAAGCCCTCCTCCTGACGCCAGCGGACGATGCGAACCTGCATGGTTGTTGGCTGGTTGCCCTGATTCTGGATCCAGAGCTCCGTTGCCCGGCTGTCAGCCGAAAGCCAGGGATCGATAGGCCAGAGCAATATTGTCGCCGCCGCATATGCGGTATGGCTTATCAGGGCAAGGAGCCCTGCCAGGCCGAACAGGCCGTTGCGCAAAATAGAGGGCTTCAACGACGTCTCCCTGTGTCACCATGACAACGTCACGGTCAGTTGATCTGAATAAGTTCCCGCCGGGCTAAACCCGGTTAACAACGCAACGCCAAACAGCGGCAGCGCGATGTCATTGCTGTTGGTATAGGTCACTGCGACGGCCTGATTCACGCCAATCTCACTGTTGGCCGCCAGCGAACTGCTGCTGTAGAGCCGATAGCCCACAACCTCACTCCCCCCGGCACGCTGCATCTGGCGCTCGGATGCGTAGTGCTGCCCGCCGTCAATACTCATGCTGAGCGCCACTCCCGGGGTACAGGCGACAGACAGCGCGCCGTCGGCGACAAAGCTGGTGCTGACCGGGGTACTCTCGACACCGCTGTGGCTGCCGAAACTGAGGGCCCCGAAGATGCCGCCGGTTCCGGTTGAGACCGAACACCCCGGCACAATGGTCGCGCTGACCTTAAAGTTCTGCGACGTCACGGCACCCGCGTCGGGTAACCCCCATAGCCCTGTCGCCAGCAGCAACGACGGCAGGCCGTGGCGTACTCCTCTGCTGGCGCGCATCATGCGAAGCCGGCGGTCAGTAGTTCACGCTAACGTTAATGGTATCGGTATAAGTGCCCGGCACTACGCTGACGCTGTCGCCGCCGCCGGTGATTTGTCCGTAGAGGGTATAGCTGTCCACCCCGCCTGCTGACGAGGCAATGGGCAACGCGCTATTGTTGGCCACCACATCACTGAATCCGCTGTCGCTGTACAGGCTATAAGCCACCCCGACGTCGGCGTCCGTGGTGTTGACCAGATAGCGGGTCGGTGTGCCCGGCGTGCCCACCACGGTGCCCGGCGGCGTAGAGTGGGTATTGCCGGTCACCTCCACCGTATAGCTGGAGGTTGTGCACTGGACGGTAAAGGTGTTGCCGCCGCCGGAGCCGGTCAGCTGGGTACTGAGTGTCGAGAAGGTGGCGGGATGTGTGCCAAAATCCAGGGTGCCGAAATCAATGCCGTTTTGCGTCGGCGAGCCGTTGATCAGACAGCCATTGGTCAGCGTCAGGGTGGCCTCAATGGTGCCATTGCTGGTCACGGCCTGAACACGGAAAACGCAGAGTGCCAGCAGGCTGGCGGTCAGTATCAGAAGGCGCTTTTTATTCATGATCCCTCCCCTGCTAAATTCTGTTGCCCACAGAAACTTTCTGATAACACTCAGGCTATTAGCGCCCGGCGCGCAGAGCTGAGCCGTTATGTTGAAATTTAGATTACGGCGGCACGTTCAACCACTCCCTGGCTGGCATCTGCGACTTTTGGCGTATGGACATTTAAAATCATATAAAAACAATGCGTTACTAAATATAACCGTGAGCATTAATGCAATAAAAAGAGGATATATTCATAAAAACGTGATTAGAGTCACGATATATCGCGAGGGCAATAACAACAAAATTAATAAAAATTAAAAACTAGTTGTAAGTATTCGCGCTTTACTTCACTTTATGGGCCGAATCTTTTTCGCGCGCCGGGATAATTAAAAACAGAAGCCCCGGCGCCGGGTAAATCGTAAGCGCATAGAGGATCTTTTTTCGTGGCAAGTGCAAACAGACTCACACTCTTCATCGTGATTTTCATGCTGGCGGGTATTCTTTCAGGGGCAGCAATTCATGAGTACGCCTCCCGGGAGGCGATCGTCAGCTGGTCGGAAAACATTACCCTCCTGACCGATATCTTCCTGCGGTTGATCAAAATGGTCATTGCGCCACTGGTCTTCAGCACCCTGACCGTTGGCATTATGAAGCTCGGCGAAACCTCCACCATTGGCCGCGTAGGCGGTAAGGCGATGGTGTGGTTTATCAGCTCCTCGGTACTGTCGATTCTGGTGGGGCTGTTTATCGTCACCATGGAGCACCCGGGCAGCGGTCTGAATCTGACTGTTCCGGCAGGCTCGGTTGAGACCGGCCTTGCGACCGGCGGGATGACGCTGAAGGGCTTCCTTTCGCACACCATTCCCACCAGTATCGCGGGCGCGATGGCCAACAACGAAATACTGCAGATTGTGGTCTTCTCAATGTTCTTTGGTATTGGCGGCGCTTCGCTTGGCGAAAAATTTAACGCACCGCTGGTTGCCGCTCTGGACGTGGTGTCCCACATTATGCTGAAGGTGACCGGCTACGTGATGTATGTGGCTCCGCTGGCCATTTTTGCCGCCATCTCCTCTGTCGTCGCCACTCAGGGTCTGGGCATTTTGCTCAACTACGCGTCCTTTATTGGCGGTTACTATGTGGCCATCCTGCTGACCTGCCTGGTGCTGCTGGCAGTGGGTTACATGGTGCTGAAAAAAGAGGTATTCCGCCTGGTCAGCATGCTCAAAGATCCGGTACTGGTTGCGTTCACCACCAGCAGCTCTGAAGCCGCTTACCCGAAAACGCTGGAGCAGCTGGTGCGCTTCGGCTGTTCGCGTAACATCGTGTCGTTCGTGCTGCCGATTGGCTACTCCTTCAACCTGGTGGGCTCGATGGTGTAC
>JAFACP010000179.1 GCA_023425455.1 Pseudomonadota bacterium
CATTTTAAGGAGGCCGGTATGGCGTTTATTGAACAGGATTACCCGCGTGACCTGCGCGGCTACGCGGGCAAGCCGCCGCACGCCCGCTGGCCGCAGCAGGCGCGGATCGCCGTCCAGTTCGTGCTTAACTACGAAGAAGGGGCGGAAAATCACGTTCTGCACGGCGACGCCGGTTCGGAGCAGTTTCTTTCGGACATCATCGGGGCGGCCAGCTACCCGGACAAACATATGTCGATGGATTCGCTGTATGAATACGGCAGCCGCGCCGGATTCTGGCGCATCCACCATGAGTTCAGCCGACGCGGCCTGCCGCTGACGGTCTTTGGCGTCGCGATGGCGCTGGCCCGACACCCGGAGATCGTCGCGGCCATCAAAGCCGCCGATTACGACGTCGTGAGTCACGGCTGGCGCTGGATCCACTATCAGAATATGGCCGTTGAGCAGGAGCGCGAACATCTGCAAAAAGCGGTGCAGGTGTTAACCGGGCTGTTTGGCAAACCGCCAACCGGCTGGTATACCGGGCGCGACAGCCCCAGTACGCGTCAGCTGGTGGTCGAGCACGGTGGTTTTGACTACGACAGCGACTACTACGGCGACGACCTGCCGTTCTGGACGCAGGTGGCCTGCGCCGACGGCTCCCGCAGGCCGCACCTGATTGTGCCCTATACCCTCGACGCCAACGACATGCGCTTTGCCACCGCGCAGGGATTCAACACCGCCGAGCAGTTTTATACCTATCTGAAAGACAGCTTTGATGTGCTCTATGAAGAGGGCGAATATGCGCCGAAGATGATGTCTGTCGGCATGCATTGCCGCCTGCTGGGGCGGCCGGGACGCTTTCGTGCCCTGCAGCGATTCCTGGACTACGTTCAGCAGCACGAGCGGGTGTGGGTATGTACGCGTCAGCAAATCGCCGATCACTGGCGGGAAGTGCACCCTTTCCATCCGTAAGCGGGCCGGAAAATGGGGCCGTTGCGGCCCCTTATTCCGTTCACCCGGGAAATATCACGCTGCCGCCTGGGCGGCATGCGCCGCGCAACGCATCATCCGGAGATCAGACTCACCTGCGCGGCGACAATCCGCCAGCCGTAAGGAAACCGCACCCACGTTTGCTGCTGACGGCCGCTACGTTCGCTGCCTTCCCGCGTAAACTCAGTGCTGCAGACGGCGTAATCCTCGCCGAAGGTGGTGATCACCGTATGCTGTAGCGTTCGCTGCAGTCCGGCAGAGGGACGCGCCGCGCGAAAAGCGCGGATCGCCTCAATGCCGTACAGGTTTTCACCGGCCCCCAGCCGCACCGTACTTTTGTCATGCCAGAACAGCTCATCCAGCACGGCAATGTTGTTGCTGACCAGCGCGTCTTCGTAGCGATAAAACGCGGCGGTCACCTCAGCGACCACCCACGGAAGGTTAATGTCATCGTGATGCATCATGGTGCGATCTCCACTGCGCGGGCTGCGACGATCCCGCTGGTTTCCAGAACGTGCGCCACACGCAGACACGCCTGTTCGTTGAACGGGGCGGCAATCAGCTGCAGACCAATGGGTAAACCCCGGGCGGTACAAAGCGGCACGGTGGTCACCGGCAGGCCGAGAAAAGAGATGGGCTGCGTGAGCATGCCCATGCTGGCGCGCACCGGCAGCGACTGGCCGTTAATCACCATCTGCTGTTCACCGATAAGCGTGGCGCTGCACGGGGTGGCCGGTGCGATCAGCACGTCGGCCTGGGTGAACAGCGCTTTAACGCACTGCTGGGCATAGCGCCGGAAACGCTGGGCCTGAATATACCAGGCGGAGGGGATCATCGCCCCGGCCAGCAGACGCTCGCGGGAGTGCGGTTCGAAGCGCTCCGGCTGGCTTTGCAGCGCAGGCAGATACTGATTTCCCCCCTCGGCGGCGCTGAGGATAAACGCCGCCGAGCGGGCCAGTTCCGCTTCGGGAAAGAGCAGCTCGTCACGGACATCAAGCGCCCGCGCAACCTGCGTAACGGCGTCCCGGGCGTCGCTGTCGCACCAGGTGCTGAAATAGCCGCCCAGCACCGCGCAGCGCAGTCCGTCCAGTCCGCGATCGAGCAGGGGGCGCGACTGCTCGCGCGGGTTATCGGCCTGAAAACCATCGCTGGCGTCACGCCCCTGCAGCGCATCATAAACATACGCCAGGTCGCTGACCCGGCGGGCGAAGGGCCCGATATGATCGAGGCTGGCGACAAACGGGTGGCTGCCGGAGCGGGAGAGGCGACCGAAGGTGGGCTTAAGCCCGAAAAGCCCGCACAGAGAGGCCGGAACGCGAATGGAGCCGTTGGTGTCGGTGCCCAGCGAAAAATGGACCAGCCCGGCGGCCACGGCGGCGGCAGAGCCGCCGGAGGAGCCGCCCGCGATACGTGCGAGATCGTGTGGGTTACGCGTGGCGCCGAAGTGGCTATTTTCGGTGGTAAAGCCGTAGGCATAAGCGTCCATATTGACCATGCCGGAGAGCAACCCGCCTGCGCTGCGCAGCTGACGAACCGCAAAGCTGTCGGCGGCGGCGGCGGGGCGCTGGCTGAACAACTCTGCCCCGGCGAGGGTGGTATGCCCGGCGACGTCAAACAGGTTCTTCACCGCGTAAGGGATGGCGGCCAGCGGCGGCAGGGGGCGTTTTTCCCGGCGCAGAGTATCAATATTGCCGGCTTCGGCCAGCATCCGCGCTTCAGTGATGGTGGTCCAGGCGTTGATCTTCGGGTTGACGCGCGCAATCGCCTCCAGCGTCTGGTGGGCTATCCCGGTGGCGCTCAGATCGCCTGCGATAAGGGCGGTCTGGATCTCGCTGATGCTCATCTCATGTAGGGTCATGCTTTATAGACTCCTGCAATCTCGGTCCGCTCATCCAGCGGCAGGGCCATCAGCGGGGCGGCCATCGCGGCGATACGGCTAAACTGCAGCTGAAGCTCCGCGCGGCGGGCGTCGTCCAGCTCTACGCCGAGCACGCTCTCCATCTGCGCCAGATAGGCGTGCCAGTCGGGTTGTGAAGGGTTCATGGTTCTCTCCTTAGTATCCGGCGGCAGCGCCGTTGCTGCGGGGATCATATGCCCCTTCAAACAGGCCATCAGGGTGGCGGACAATCGCCCCGGCGTGGCCCATCGCTTCACTGAAATCCGGGAACAGGTCGACCTCGTGACCGAGTGCGCGAAGGCGCGCTACGGTATCTGCCGAAAACCGGCCTTCCAGCTTCAGGGTCTCGCTGCTCTGCCCCCAGGTGCGCCCCAGCAGCCAGCGCGGACGGGTAATGCTCTCCTGCAGCGGAACCCCCTGCAGCACATAGCGGGTAAACAGGGCGGCCTGGGTCTGCGGCTGGCCGTCGCCGCCCATTGAGCCATACACCATCACCCGACCGTCGCGCAGGCGCGCCGCCGCCGGGTTGAGGGTGTGGAACGGTTTTTTACCCGGCTTCAGCGCCAGCAGATGCGCCGGGTCGAGGCTGAAAGAGGCGCCACGGTTTTGCCAGACGATCCCGGTGTCCGGCAGCACCACGCCGCTGCCAAACTCGTGATAGAGACTCTGGATAAACGACACTGCCAGCCCGCTGCTATCCATCACCCCCATCCAGACCGTATCTCCCGGGCCTTTTCCGGTTCCCCACGCTGCGGCCTGATTATCATCAATGCGCCCGGCAAGCGCCTGCAGCGCGGCCGGATCGAGCAGGCGCTGAATATCGGTTTGCCGCTCCTGCGGGTCCGTGATGTGAGCATCGCGCAGGCCGAAAGCCAGTTTGGTGGCTTCAACAATGCGGTGGATGGTCGTCGCGTCATCAGCGTCAGCCATCGCCAGCCGATCGGTTATGCCGAGAATGGCAAGCGACACCAGACCCTGGGTCGGCGGCGCCAGGTTCCAGACCTCCCCCTGCTGGTGCTGTAGCCGCAGCGGCGTGGTGCGGCGGGCTACGTGGCGGTTCAGATCCGCAAGGACGATCGGCAGACCATATCTCGCCATCCCCTGCGCCAGACGCTCCGCCAGCGGACCGCGGTAAAAACTGTCCAGCCCCTCCTCGCAGAGCTGTTTCAGGGTGCCGGCAAGCGCGGGCTGATAAAAACGGCTGCCGACGCGCGGCGCTTGCCCCTCCACCAGCCAGGTTTCGGCAAATCCCGGCAGCTCCCGAAGCTCCGCTAACTTTGCCGCCGTCGCCTCTGCCTGAGAGGCGGTCACCGGCGTGCCGTCCTGCGCATAGCCGATGGCGTCAGCCAGCAGACGGCGCAAGGGCAGGGTTTTGCCCGTCAGCGAGTGAGAAACCTTTAAGGCCTCGTCCCAGCCGCTGACCGTGCCGGCGACGGTCAGGGCGGCGCGCGGGCCGCGATGGGGGATCTGCGAAAGGTCGCGATAGGCGTCGGGGGTTGCCAGCGAGCCCGCGGCACCGCTGGCGTCAATGGCGACAGGCTCGCCGTCGGGCGGGACGATCAGCCAGAACCCGTCGCCGCCGAGGCCGTTCATATGCGGATAAACCACGGCGATGGTCGCGGCGGCGGCGACCATCGCTTCAATTGCGCTACCGCCTTCGCGCAGAATCGCCAGCGCGCTCTGGCTGGCAAGATGATGGGGAGCAACAGCCATCCCGTGTGCGGAGACATTACTTTGCATGGGCAGTCCTCATGACCCGAAAGAGTCTCCGGGGGTTGCAAAAGCTGTTCCAGTTCTGAATGAAAAGTTTCAGAAAGTCGATTACAGCGCTTTTTAATAAGTTGGCATGCAATATGAAAGGGGTTAGCGGTATAGTGCAGTGAAACGAAAGTTACAGAGGCCTTATGGAACAGCTAGATGAACGTCTGAAAGGGCAGTACAGCGCATTGTCGCCGCAGGAGCAGCGCGTGGCCGATTTTATTTTCGATCACTTTGATGATCTCATCAGCTATAACAGCGCAGAGCTGGCGCAGCTGAGCGGCGTGTCGAAAGCCACGGTCAGCCGTCTGTTCAAGCGCCTGGGTTATGAGAAATACAAAGACATGCGCGACGAGCTGCGAACCCTGCGCCAGAGCGGCATGCCGCTGACCGATAACCGTGACGCCGTGCAGGGCAACACGCTGCTGGCGCGCCACTATAAGCAGGAGATGGCCAATCTGACCCAGTGGGTAAACGCCCTGGATGCGCAGCAATTTGCCGGGGCCATGGCCGCGATGGTGCAGGCGCGGCGGATTGTGATAATCGGGATGCGTAACTCCTGGCCGGCGGCATTGCACCTGCGTCAGCAGCTGCTGCAGGCTCGCGGCCAGGTGCAGGTTTTGCCCCAGCCGGGGCAGAGCCTGAGCGAAGAGCTGGTGGACTTATCTGCCGACGATCTGGTGGTGATGATGGCCTTTCGCCGGCGGCCGCGTATTATTCGACCGCTGCTGCAGCAGCTCCAGAGCCGGGCGATCCCTGTTCTGCTGCTGTGCGAGCCACAGGCGCACAGCCTTTTCCCGCTGGCCCGCTGGCAGCTCTGCGTGCCGCTGGACAGCGTCTCGGCCTACGACAGCTACGCGTCGGTCAATAGCCTGATTAACCTGCTGGCAAATGCCTTCCTGCATGAGATCCTCGATAAAGGACGTCCGCGCATTCACGACATTGCCTCCCTTTACCAGCAGCTGGATGAACTCGAACAACGATAATGGGGCATCAGGGTGGTGCTTGCGCATTAAAATAGTGCAAAAGAGCAGGGCGGGAATGGCATTCATTCTCGCCCTGTTTGCTTTTATTTCCCGCCGTATCTGCGTTTCATTAAAATTTTACCGTTTCGCTGCGCCTGGCACATTAGTTGCAAAAGTTCATTTATGGAATCTTTTGTTTCATGTTAACGTAACGGGTAAATACCATGAAAAAACTGTTGATTGCACTGGCCGGGGCCGCTTGTCTGTTCACACAACTGCCAGCGAAAGCTGACCAGCTTCAGGATATTGAAAAACGCGGCACCATTCGCATCGCCGTCCCGCAGGATTTTCCGCCGTTTGGCTCGGTGGGCACCGATCTTCAGCCGCAGGGCTACGATATCGATATGGCGCGGTATCTGGCGAAGCAGATGAAGCTTAAGCTGCAGCTGGTGCCGGTCACCAGCGCCAACCGCGTACCGTATCTGCAGACCGATAAGGTGGATCTGGTTATCTCAAGCCTCGGTAAAAATGCCGAGCGTGAAAAGGTGATCGATTTTAGTCGCGCCTATGCGCCGTTCTTCCTCGGGGTGTTTGGTCCGAAAGGGGCGGAGCTGAAAGACGCCGCCGCGCTGAGCGGTAAGCGCATCGGCGTGACGCGCGGGGCGGTGGAGGACATGGTGCTGACCAGCATCGCGCCGAAAGATGCCGAGGTGAAACGCTACGAAGACAACAACACCACGCTGTCGGCTTATCTCTCCGGGCAGGTGCAGTATGTGGCGACTGGCAACCTGGTGGTGGCGGCCATTGCGCGACAAAACGCCGATAAAGCGCCGGTGCCGAGCTTTATGCTGAAAGACTCGCCGTGCTACATCGGGCTAAAAAAGAACGAACCGGCCCTGAAAGCGAAGGTCGATGCGCTGATCGCGCAAGGGATCAAGGACGGCACGCTGAACGGCCTGTCTGAGCAATGGCTGAAGGCGCCGCTGCCGGCAAACCTCGGCGCATAAGGTCTGTGAATGACGGAACAACTTCACTTTTCTGAGCTTTGGCCCTACCTGCCTGAACTGCTGGCGGGGCTGTGGGTCACCATTCAGCTGACGGTGCTGGCGACGCTTGGCGGATTGACCCTCGGTATTGTCGGGGCGGCAATCCGCAGCGGGCGAGACAGCTGGTTTAGCCGGATCTGGGGTGGCTATGTGGAAATCATCCGCAACACGCCGTTTGTGGTGCAGCTGTTTTTTATCGTCTTCGGGCTGCCCAATATGGGGCTGAAAATGACCGCCGGCGAGGCGGCGCTGCTGGCGATGATCGTCAATCTCGGCGCCTACAGCACCGAGATCGTGCGCGCCGGTATTCAGGTGACGCCAAAAGGGCAGTGGGAAGCCGGACGCGTGCTGGGGCTGACCCGCGCACAGACCTTTCTTCGCGTGGTGTTGCCGCCTGCGCTGCAGCGGATTTATCCGGCGCTGGTCAGCCAGTGCATTATTGTGATGCTGGGTTCATCGGTGGTGTCGCAGGTCTCTTATGAAGAGCTGACCTTCTCCGCCAACCTGATCCAGTCGCGGACGTTCCTGAGTTTTGAGGTGTATCTGGTGACTACCGGGATCTACTTAGCGCTGTCGATTAGCCTGCGCCAGCTGATGCTGGCGGCGGGGCGCAAATGGCTGGGGGTGCAGGCATGATGACCACCTTTACCGACTGGGACATTATTCGCAATTTGCTGCTCGCCGGGCGCTGGACGGTGCTGTTATCGCTGGTGGCTTTTGTCGGCGGTGGGCTGGTGACGCTACCGCTGCTGCTGCTGCGCTTAACAGGCGGTCGCGCGGTTAAGCGGCTGATCCGCGGCTATATCGAGCTGTTCCAGGGCACGCCGCTGCTGATGCAGCTGTTTCTGGCGTTCTTTGGCGTGGCGCTGTTCGGCATTGATGTCTCGCCCTGGACCGCGGCGTCGCTGGCGTTAACCTTCTACACCAGCGCCTTTTTGCTGGATATCTGGTTTGGCAGTATTCGGGCATTGCCGAAAGGGCAGTGGGAGGCGTCGCGCTGCCTGGGGCTGAGTTTCGGGCAGACCCTGTACCGTGTCGTGGCCCCGCAGGCGTTACGCATTGCCATTGCCCCGACGGTGGGGTTTGCCGTACAGGTGATTAAAGGTACGGCGCTGGCGTCGATTATCGGCTTTATCGAACTGACCAAAGCCGGAACCATGCTCACGAACGTAACCTATCAGCCCTTTAAGGTCTTTGCGCTGGTGGCGCTGGGCTACTTCATTCTGTGTTATCCGCTGTCGCGCTACAGCCGTTATCTGGAGACCAAATTCAATGCCTCTCATCACCATTAATCAGGTGCAGAAGTACTACGGCGACAATCACGTGCTGAAGGGGGTCGATCTGGATATCGACATGGGCCAGGTGATCTCTATCATCGGCCGCAGCGGCTCCGGTAAAAGCACTCTGCTGCGCTGCATCAACGGCCTGGAAGGCTATCAGGACGGCAGCATTAAGCTCGGCGGCATGACCATCACCGACCGGGATTCCCAGGCGCGCGAAATCAGCCGCTCTGTCGGCATGGTGTTCCAGAGCTTTAACCTGTTCCCGCATATGACGGCGCTGGAAAACGTGATGCTGGCACCGCGTCGGGTACTGAAGAAGAGCGCCGACGAGTGCCGGGAGCTGGCGCAGCGGATGCTGGAGAAAGTCGGGCTTGGCGATCGTCTGGATTACTACCCGTCCAGCCTCTCTGGCGGTCAGCAGCAGCGGGTGGCCATTGCCCGCGCGCTGGCGATGTCGCCAAAAGTCTTACTCTGTGACGAGATAACCTCGGCGCTCGATCCTGAGCTGGTGGGGGAAGTGCTGAAGGTGCTGGAACAGCTGGCGGCAGAGGGAATGACCCTGATCCTCGTCACCCATGAAATGAATTTTGCCCGTGAAGTGGGCGACCGCGTGGTGTTTATGCACCAGGGACGGGTCTGGGAGCAGGGCGACAGTAAAACGCTGTTTGCCAACCCGCAGACCACTGAGCTGAAGCAGTTCATCTCGTCCGTGCGCGGTCTTAACTAGTTTACCGCCTGCGCAGTCAGGCTCTGTTATTCGCTGTGTTGAACCTGTACGCGCCGGTTTCCCCGCGCAGTCGGTGTTCACTTGCCTTCAACCATTGCGCCTGGCTGGACAGGCGCTGAGGATTTAACGATGGATATCGCTCACTTTCCGCAAATCAATCCGCCGCAACGTCTGCTGATGGGGCCGGGGCCGATCAACGCTGACCCGCGCGTGCTGCGCGCCATGTCGAGCCAGCTGATTGGCCAGTACGACCCGGCGATGACCCACTATATGAATGAGGTGATGGCGCTTTATCGCGGGGTATTTCGTACCGAAAACCGCTGGACGATGCTGGTGGATGGTACCTCGCGCGCGGGAATTGAGGCGATTCTGGTGTCGGCCATTCGACCGGGCGATAAAGTGCTGGTCCCGGTGTTTGGCCGCTTTGGTCATCTGCTGTGTGAAATTGCCCGTCGCTGTCGCGCGGAGGTCCACACCATTGAGGTGCCGTGGGGCGAGGTGTTCAGCCCGGATCAGATTGAAGATGCCATTAAACGCGTGCGTCCGCGTATGTTGTTGACGGTGCAGGGGGACACCTCTACCACCATGCTGCAGCCGCTGGCCGGGCTGGGCGAAATTTGCCGTCGTTATGACGTGCTGTTTTACACCGACGCCACCGCCTCGCTCGGCGGCAACGCGCTGGAGACCGACGCCTGGGGGCTGGATGCGGTTTCAGCCGGTATGCAGAAATGCCTCGGCGGCCCTTCCGGCACCTCGCCCGTGACCCTGAGCGCACGGATGGAGGAGGTTATTCGCCGCCGTAAATGCGTGGAGGCGGGGATCCGCACCGACGCCCATCACGATGGCGTCGATGAGATGGTTTACTCCAACTACTTCGATCTCGGCATGGTCATGGATTACTGGGGACCGGAGCGGCTGAACCACCACACCGAGGCGACCAGCGCGCTGTTTGGCGCGCGCGAGTGCGCCCGTCTGATCCTGCAGGAAGGGCTGGATAACGGCATCGCCCGACACAAGCTGCACGGCGACGCGCTGCTGAAAGGGATCCAGGCGATGGGGCTGGAAACCTTTGGCAGTCTGCAGCACAAGATGAATAACGTCCTTGGGGTGGTGATCCCGCCGGGGATCAATGGCGATCAGGTGCGTAAGCTGATGCTGGACGATTTTGCGATTGAAATTGGCACCTCGTTTGGCCCGCTGCACGGCAAGGTGTGGCGCATTGGCACCATGGGCTATAACGCCCGCAAAGACTGCGTCATGACTACCCTGAGCGCGCTGGAATCGGTGCTGAACTACCTGAGGTTCAGCACCCCCCAGGGGGCGGCGATGCAGGCCGCGTGGGATCACTACCGCAGCGAGACGGCGCAATGAATCAAGCGACACGCCAGCAGGCGGCAGAACGTGTGATGGTCCGTGCCGATGCGCTGGCCGCCATCAGCGAAACCCCGGAAGCCCTGACCAGAGTCTACCTTTCGGCGCAGCATCTGCAGGCCAACCAGCAGGTTGCCGGCTGGATGCGCCAGGCGGGGATGCACGTCTGGCAGGACAGCGTCGGCAACATCTGCGGACGCTACGAGGGCGCTGAACCTGGCGCCCGGGCGCTGCTGCTCGGTTCGCATCTGGAAACGGTGCGCA
>JAFACP010000220.1 GCA_023425455.1 Pseudomonadota bacterium
CACCACTCTCTCAGTGGGTTATGACTATCAGGAAAGCGAAGAAGATAGCCCAACCTGGGGTGGTTTCCCGTCAATGTTCAGCGATGCCAGTAAGACCCATTTCCGCCGCGGTTTTAACACCGCTGCCGACTGGACATACTCGAATAAGGACGCCACAAAAGTCTTTGCCAACCTGACTCAGCGCTTTGACAACGGATGGGAAGCAAAAATTAACGCCTTGCATGCTGAGACGAATTTCGACAGCAAGCTGATGTACATCGATGGCTATCCGGACAAAGCAACCGGACTGTACGATGCCTCCCTCTACCAGGGCGCATGGGGTGGCTGGAACCGCGGCGAACGTAAACAGGACTCCGTGGATGCATTTGTTCGCGGGGGATACGATCTCCTGGGTCGACAGCATGAACTGATGCTGGGCGGGAGCTATAGCCGTCAGCGTAATAATTACGATAACGCTTATCCGGTCAATGATAACTACGGTCTGATGGATGTCGGCAGTATTTACGACTACAACGGTAACCTGGCCGACCCTACGTGGTCAGATTTCGCACTGTACCAGCGTGACGTGATTCGCCAAAAATCCGTCTATGCCGCTACGCGCCTCTCTCTTGCCGACCCACTGCATCTGATTTTGGGTGCGCGTTACACCGAATGGAGCGCGAAATACAACCTTGAGCGTAAGCCGGATGAGATCCGTAACGCGAAGTTCCATGACGTTACCCCTTATGCGGGACTGGTTTATGATATCGACGATACCTGGTCTGTCTATACCAGCTATACCTCCATCTTCCAGCCGAGTGGTCAGCGTGATGTAAACAGCAACTTCATCGATCCTACCACCGGTAAGAGCTATGAAGCGGGTGTGAAAGGCGACTGGTTTAATACCCGCCTCACCGCAACAGTATCGGTATTCCGTATCGAACAGGACAACGTTGCCGTTTCAACAGGCACAACCATCCCTGGGTCTGGCGGTCAAACGGCGTACAAATCCGTTGATGGTACCGTCAGTAAAGGTATCGAGTTTGAACTCAACGGCGCGCTGACTGACAACTGGCAGTTAACCTTTGGCGGTAGCCGTTACATTGCAGAAGATGAAGACGGTAACGCGGTTAATCCACAGCAGGCGCGTACCACGCTCAAACTGTTTACCCGCTATCAACTGCCAATGCTGCCAGCGCTGACGGTGGGCGGTGGCGCTCGCTGGCAGAACAAAACCTGGTATGACTTCGAAACATCGGATCCTCAAGGCGTTAAGCAGATCACTCAGGATGGCTATACCGTTGTCGACCTGTTTACGCGTTACCAGGTAACGAAAAACTTCTCGGTGCAGGGCAACCTGAACAACGTCTTCGACAAAGAGTACTATGACTATCTGGGTACCTATGGCGTATACGGCGCACCGCGTAACTTCTCGGTAAGCGGAACCTACAGTTTCTAAGATACCTTCTACGACAAGGGGAGCCAGAGGGCTCCCTTTTTTATGCGCGCTTCTCGCCGGGTGACGCAGCGCTTACCCGCCTGCATTAAATTCCTGTCTGCCCGAGCAGGCCCCAGGCACATCAGAGCGCACAAGTAAAAAAGGCAGCCATTCGGCTGCCTTAGTCTCCCCAAATCACCACTTAGTTGCTGCGGATGTAATCATCCATTTCGGTTTTCAGGTTATCGGATTTAGTACCGAAAATGGCCTGAACACCGGAACCCGCAACCACGACGCCCGCTGCGCCCAGCTTTTTCAGACCTGGCTGGTCAACTTTAGCGACATCGGCAACGCTCACACGCAGACGAGTGATACACGCGTCCAGGTTGGTGATGTTCTCTTTACCACCGAACGCGGCAACCAGAGCCGGTGCCATTTCGCTGGTCGCGCCAGCTTTGCTGTCTTCAGTCGCATCTTCACGGCCTGGGGTTTTCAGGTCCAGTGCCTTAATCAGCACGCGGAAGATGGTGTAGTAAACAACGGCGTAGCACGCACCCACGATTGGGAACAGCCACAGCTTGCTGCTGTTACCGGACAGAACGATAAAGTCGATCAGGCCGTGAGAGAAGGACGTACCGTCACGCATACCCAGCAGGATACAGATTGGGAACGCCAGACCGGCCAGAATCGCGTGAATCACGTACAGGATCGGCGCAACGAACATGAAGGAGAACTCGATCGGCTCGGTGATACCGGTCAGGAACGAGGTCAGCGCTGCGGAGATCATGATACCGCCCACTTTTGCGCGGTTCTCTGGTTTAGCAGAGTGCCAGATAGCAATCGCAGCAGCCGGCAGACCGTACATTTTGAACAGGAAGCCACCAGACAGTTTACCTGCCGTTGGGTCACCCGCCATGTAACGAGGGATATCACCGTGGAATACCTGACCCGCGGCGTTGGTGAACTCACCAATCTGCATCTGGAATGGTACGTTCCAGATATGGTGCAGACCAAATGGCACCAGGCAGCGCTCGATGAAGCCGTAGATACCGAACGCCACAACCGGGTTCTGGTAAGCAGCCCACTGAGAGAAGGTCTGGATTGCGGAACCAATTGGTGGCCAGATGAAGGACAGGATCACACCAGTGAAAATCGCTGCCAGGCCAGAGATAATCGGAACAAAACGCTTGCCCGCAAAGAAGCCCAGATACTCAGGCAGCTTGATACGATAGAAGCGGTTAAACATGTACGCGGCAATCGCACCAGAGATGATCCCACCGAGAACACCGGTATCCGCCAGGTGTTTCGCTGCGATCTCTTCAGCAGGTAAATGCAGGACCAGCGGCGCAACCACGGCCATGGTTTTCACCATAATGCCGTAAGCAACCACCGCAGCCAGCGCAGATACGCCGTCGTTATTGGTGAAGCCCAGAGCAACACCGATAGCGAAGATCAGCGGCATGTTAGCAAAAACAGAACCGCCTGCTTCGGCCATCACGTGGGAAACTACGGCTGGCAGCCAGCTGAAGTTAGCAGAACCGACACCCAGCAGGATACCTGCGATAGGCAGTACGGATACTGGCAGCATCAGCGATTTACCGACCTTTTGCAGGTTAGCAAATGCATTCTTAAACATAATTGAGAGTGCTCCTGAGTATTTGTGCTTTTTTTTACGCTTTCACGCATTGGCCCGGGGGGAGTACCGTGCCGTGGACAGGACATCTAAGCGCCCTTTATTTATTACACAGAGTAAAATAAATCCCGGTGACTTTGTTTGACGGCTATCACGTTTCAGCTTAAGGCGGCCTAAAAACTTTCAGTTATTTACAAAAAGCATGTCCGGATGTGTCTAAAAACACCCTCACCGCCCCAAATGAGGCGGTGAACTTTACTCGCTTTAGTTATTAATTACGAGCCTAAAAAAAACAGGTGTATCAGACAGATTGCAGGCGGGCGGCGTCGATATGGAACAGGCTGGCGAAGTTTTCCGTCGTGACGCGGGCCAGTTCGTCAAGGCTGACGCCCTTCAGAACGGCCATATATTCCGCCACATCTCGCGTCATGGCGGGCTGATTCTCTTTGCCGCGATGCGGTACGGGAGCCAGATACGGCGAATCGGTTTCCACCAGAATACGATCGAGCGGAACATAACGCGCGGCATCACGCAGTTGCTCAGCATTACGAAACGTCACGATCCCGGAAAACGAGATATAAAACCCCAAATCCAGCAGCTTACCCGCCGTTTCTCTGTCTTCTGTGAAACAGTGTAGTACGCCACCGCAATCCGTCACGTTTTCTTCCCGCAGGATCGCCAGGGTATCTGCCCGCGCGTCGCGGGTATGCACGATAACGGGTTTGTTCAGCTCGCGACCGATGCGGATATGGTGACGAAATGAGGTCTGCTGACGCGCTTTCGTTTCCGGGGTATAAAAGTAGTCCAGCCCGGTCTCACCCAGTGCCACGACGCCCTCTTCCGCCGCCAGACGGCGCAGGGTTTCAACGTCGTACTCTTCATCCTGGTTCAGCGGGTGAACGCCGCAGGAGAAGACAACGTTATGACGCTCGCCGACCAGCTCACGCATGGCGCGATAGCCCGGCAAGGTGGTCGCCACGGCAAGGCAGAACTTCACATCGCGCGCGGCGGCTTTCGCCAGCACGTCGTCCACATTTTTATGCAGGGATTGATAATCCAGGCCATCAAGATGGCAGTGTGAGTCGACTAAAAACATAATGTCTCTCTCAGAGATGGGAAACAGGCGCAATGACGCCGGGTTGCAGGTAGTGTTCGATACGCAGTAACCGATCGGTCAGTAACAGCTCGCGATTCAGACCCGTTACCGTTAAAAGCTGTTCGCGGCCCTGACACAGGTCGTGAAGGATTGCGCGCAACGATGCGGCCGGCAGGCGATTCGCCATGGTGGTGACCAGCGTCCAGACATCGGGGTTAGATAACAGCGTGGCGCCTTGCTGAATTTTCAGCGCGTCAAGCAGCAGAGAGGCCAGCCAGTGCAGACGCTCGCTGGCCCGATCGTTATTCAGTACCGGTAACAGACTCAGCCAGTCCTGGCTGTCCAGTGCCGCACCCAGCGCCTGACAGAGCGCTTCACGCTGTGCCTGGACATCTGGCTGCAGCATCGCCAGTGCCGCCGCGGGTGCGCCGCTGCACAGGCGCAATGCGGCGCGCGCCGCTTCTTGTGACGTTGTCACCTCTCGCTCCAGCCAGCTTAATGCCCACGACTCCTGGGGTGCGGCGAGGTGATGAAGGCGACAGCGGCTGCGGAGCGTCGCCAGCAGGCGACCGGGCTCGCGACACGACAGGAAGAACCAGGTTTTCTCCGGCGGCTCTTCGAGGGTTTTCAACAGGGCATTGGCGGCCGCTTCGGTCAGCAGGGCGGCATCGTTCAGCCAGACGACTTTTGCCCCACCGAGACGCGCGTGTTCGTAAAGTTTCTCACTGACCTCGCGCACCGCATCGATCCCGAGCGTACTTTTGCCCTTCTCAGGCTCCAGCGTGTAGTAATCGGGGTGTGTTCCCGCCTGCATCAGCTGGCAACCACGGCATTTGCCGCAGCTCTTGTGCCCTTCCGGCTGCTGACACATCAGGAAGCGGGTAATGGCGTAGATCAACGCACCGTCCCCCATCCCCGGTAACGCCTGAATCAGTAACGCATGATGCCCCCGCCCGGCCTGATAGCTGCTAATCAGCTGCTCAAAGTGCGGGCGCAACCATGGGTACCATTTCATGCCTGCTGCTCCTGAAACCAGCTGCTGACCGTTTCCTGAATGGAACGGGTAACGTCATCCAGCGACTGCGTCGCGTCGATGGTTCGGATCGTACTGTCCTGCGCAGCCAGCTCAAGATAACGGGCCCGGGTGCGGTTGAAGAAATCCAGCGACTCCTGCTCGATGCGGTCCAGCTCGCCGCGCGCCCGGGCGCGCCTCAGGCCGACCTCGGGCGTGACGTCGAGATAGAGCGTCAGATCGGGTCTGAAGTCACCGAGTACCGCGTCGCGCAGCGTCGCCAGCATGGTCCTGTCGATACCGCGCCCTCCTCCCTGATAGGCCTGAGTCGACAGATCATGACGATCGCCGATCACCCAATGATTGCTGGCCAGTGCCGGCTTGATCACCGTTTCCACCAGCTGAACACGCGCAGCGTAAAACATCAGCACTTCGGCTTTATCAGTAATTACCTCATCGCCAACGGATTTGATATCGAGCACCAGGCTGCGCAGCTTTTCCGCCAGTTGCGTACCGCCCGGCTCCCGGGTAAACACCATGTCAGCGATGCCGAGCGCGTTCAGCGTCTCAACCACCACGTTACGGGCGGTTGTTTTACCCGCACCTTCGAGTCCCTCAATGACAATGTATTTACTGCGCATTTTTTTCCTTAAGTGCCTTCAGATAGTCCTGAACAGAACGGTTATGACCGGCAAGGTTGGTATTAAAAGTATGCCCCCCCTTTCCGTCAGCCACAAAATAGAGATACGGCGTTTTGGCCGGGTGTGCGGCCGCATGCAGCGACGCCTCACCCGGCGTGGCGATCGGCCCCGGCGGTAAGCCATGAATGACGTAGGTATTATACGCCGTTGGCGTCTCGAGATCTTTTCTCGAAATCTTACCGCTATAGCGTTCTCCCATACCATAAATCACGGTAGGGTCAGTTTGCAGCCGCATGCCGATGCGCAGACGGTTGATAAACACAGAGGCGACCCGGTCACGCTCGGCGGCTACGGCCGTCTCTTTTTCAATAATTGAGGCCATGGTGACAAACTGATTTTGATCGCTGTATGGCAGCCCATCCATCCGCCCTTTCCAGGCAGACTCAACCGCCGAAACCATCTTCTTATGCGCACGCTTAAGAATGGCAACATCCGTCGTACCTGCGGTGTACATCCAGGTATCCGGCCAGAACCAGCCTTCCACCCACTGAGGATGTTCAACGTTCAGTGCCTCTGCCACCGTCTGATAACGATCATCTTTCAGGGTGTGTGTAATGTATGGCGAGTCGCGTAGCTGTTTAAGGTAGTCACTTAATCGCATACCTTCGACAAAACGTAGCGGGAACTGCGCCTCTTTGCCGCTCTCAAGCAGCTGCAACATCTCCCTGACCGTCATCTCCGGGGTAAAACGGTAGGTCCCCGCCTTGAAGTGGGAGAGTTCGGGTTCGATACGCAACAGCCACTGGAAGACGCGCGGACGGTTGATAACCTTGTCCGCGTAAAGCTGTTCACCGAGCGACAGTCGACCGGTCCCCGGCTTTAGGGTAAAGATGGTCTCTTCTTTGATCAGGATCTTGCTCTCCGCCAGCTGGCGAACTTTCCACATGCCAGCGCCGCCGGCAATTCCCAGCGCAACGATAAAGAGGAGAACAAAGCGCAACATTTTTTTCATAACGTCCTGGTGTGCTCACATAACGGGGCTAAAAACTGGAACAGTTCGCGGGATGACCAACGATGTTGACCATACGCGCGCACGGGGACAACAGGCATCAGCGCATTGCAGATGACCATCTCCTCGGCGTTCAGCAGCGCATCTTCCTTTACACTGACTTCGACAACGTTGAAATCCGAGCGTGCCAGCTGCTGCAAACAAAATTGACGCATAATCCCCTTCACGCCCGCCTGCTCCAGCGCAGGGGTGAAAACAGTCTGCCCCTGCCGCCAGAATAAATTAGCCGCACAGCATTCCGTAATGACCCCTTCGCTGTCAAGAACCAGCGCCTCATCAGCCTCTGTCTGTTCAAGATGAGTACGAATCAGCACCTGCTCGAGTCGGTTAAGATGTTTCAAACCGGCCAGCGCAGGGTTTCTGCCCAGCCGTATCGGGCTTAATTCCAGCGTGATCCCCTGCTCGCGCCAGCGGGCATAATGGGCAGGATAGGCTGACACCGAGAGGATACGCGTTGGGTGCGCGCAGCTGGCAGCGCTGTACCCCCGACCGCCGCTACCGCGGCTGATAATCACCTTGAGCACACCGCTGGCGCTGCCCGCGGCGATCTGGCGCATCTCATCGCGCAGTACATCCCAGTGCGTAAAGGGGATCAGCAATTTTTCACAGGCATCCTGCATGCGCCGGATATGTGCTTCCGCGAAACAGACTTCACCGTCGACAATCCGCGCCGTCGTGAAACAACCATCGCCAAACTGCGTCGCTCTGTCGCTTGCGGGCAGGTTATCCAGCTCAAGGCCATTGATCAAAAACATGGACACTCCTTTAAAACAGAGAGGTTCAGTCTGGCAGGATGAATAAAACAGGACAAGGGAAGTAGACTGAATAAAAAAGGCCCGACATGCGGACCTTTTCGTTTCGTCATGGGGCAATCAGACTCAGACCTTTTTAAAGATCAGTGAGCCGTTGGTGCCGCCGAAGCCGAAGGAGTTACACAGGGTGTACTCCATTCCGCTAACCTGACGCGCTTCGTGTGGTACGAAGTCCAGATCGCAACCTTCATCCGGGTTATCCAGGTTGATGGTTGGTGGTACAGCCTGATCGCGCAGCGCCAGGATAGAGTAAATAGACTCTACCGCGCCTGCCGCACCCAACAGGTGACCGGTCATAGATTTGGTGGAGCTCACCAGAACGCGGCTTGCAGACTCACCAAAGATAGACTTAACCGCCTGAGCTTCTGCTTTATCGCCTGCCGGGGTAGAGGTCCCGTGGGCGTTGACGTAGCCGATGTCGGCTGGCGTAATGCCCGCATCCCGGATGGCATTCGCCATCGCCAGCGCAGCACCTGCACCGTTTTCCGGCGGCGAGGTCATGTGGTAAGCGTCACTGCTCATGCCAAAGCCGACGATTTCAGCATAAATTTTCGCGCCGCGCTTTTTCGCATGTTCGTACTCTTCCAGAACGATCATGCCTGCGCCGTCACCCAGCACAAAACCATCGCGATCTTTATCCCACGGACGGCTCGCCGCCTGAGGATTATCGTTACGGGTAGAGAGCGCACGGGCCGCACCAAAGCCACCGACACCGAGAGGAGTACTGGCTTTTTCAGCGCCACCGGCAACCATCGCGTCTGCATCGCCGTAGGCAATAATACGTGCAGCCTGACCGATGTTGTGCACGCCAGAGGTACAGGCCGTCGCGATAGAAATACTCGGGCCACGCAGGCCGTACATGATGGTCAGATGTCCCGCCACCATGTTAACAATCGTTGACGGAACGAAGAACGGGCTGATCTTACGCGGGCCGCCATTCATCAGCGATGTATGGTTTTCCTCGATCAGGCCAAGACCGCCAATCCCGGAGCCAATAGCGGCGCCAATACGGGTTGCGTTCTCTTCCGTAATTTCAAGGCCAGAATCCTGCATGGCCTGAACGCCAGCG
>JAFACP010000223.1 GCA_023425455.1 Pseudomonadota bacterium
TGGATGCCGTTGGCACCAGTGACGACCTGCTGTTGAACCTGATGGCGGGACATGAACTGGTCGGCGTCCGCTTTACTCAGCGCAAGCGGCTGCTCGACCGCTTCACCAACAGCGCTGCAGAGAGCGCGGACCGCCTGCTGCTACGCTGGCTGCAGCGTGGACAAAAACCGCTACTGTAAACAAAAACGCGAGGCCAGGGCCTCGCGTTTTGCATTAATCGACCAGGTGATACTTCTCTGACAGGGCATGCGCCAGGTATTTGAACATATTAAATACGGCGGTGCTTTTCGGGGTCGGTAAACCTTGTTCATCAAGGAAATACTCCCCGCTGAACACCAGCACGCCGTTACGCTGTTCGACGCCGGTTGCTTCAATGCCCGCAAGGGTGTCTTCATGGTCGCGAATCAGTTTGTTTGCTTCGATAAGCAGAGAGGCTCGGTCGATGGGTTGGGTCGTATTCTGCATAATCCACTCCTTAAACAGTGACAATAGTCTACGCCGGGGGCGCTTTGGGGGCAAATTTTCCCTGTTATCTGAGGGGATAAGAAGGCGGGGGCAGGCTGGCGTGATTTGCTTTTGCATGCTAATAAAGTTGCGTAACGAATTTTATCAGGTACAGTGTGCGCTTTCGTCATTCTGGCAACAGAATTGCTTGACATTCAACCGGGAATTGGTCACGAATGAAAGCTCGTGTGAGAAAAATACCCGATAACTCAATCACCTGGGCGTCATTTCTCTGATGTCTGGATAGAATAAGGGGTTGATATCCCCTGACGCGGTCGCCATATCAATGGCTCGCCGTCAGTGGAAGGGAAATCAACGTGCGGCGTATTCCTGGAAGAATTAAATTAGGTAAAGGTGAATATGGGTAAAGCTCTCGTCATCGTTGAGTCCCCGGCAAAAGCCAAAACGATCAATAAGTATCTGGGTAATGACTACGTGGTTAAGTCCAGCGTCGGTCATATCCGCGATTTGCCGACCAGTGGCTCAGCCAGCAAAAAGAGCGCAGACTCTACCTCCACCAAAGGGGCTAAAAAGCCTAAAAAGGATGAACGTAGCGCGCTTGTCAACCGCATGGGTGTAAACCCGTGGCATAACTGGGATGCACACTATGAAGTGCTGCCCGGAAAAGAGAAAGTCGTTAACGAGCTGAAGCAGCTTGCTGAAAAAGCAGACCATATCTATCTCGCAACCGACCTTGACCGCGAAGGGGAAGCCATTGCATGGCACCTGCGGGAAGTGATCGGCGGCGATGACAAACGCTACAGCCGGGTAGTGTTTAACGAAATTACCAAAAACGCGATCCGCCAGGCGTTCGACACGCCGGGCGAGCTGAACATCGACCGTGTTAATGCTCAACAGGCGCGTCGCTTTATGGACCGCGTTGTGGGCTACATGGTGTCGCCGCTGCTGTGGAAAAAGGTCGCTCGTGGCCTTTCCGCGGGACGCGTCCAGTCCGTTGCCGTGCGCCTCGTCGTTGAACGCGAGCGTGAAATCAAAGCCTTCGTGCCGGAAGAGTTCTGGGAAGTGGATGCCAGTGTTACCACTCCGGGGGGAGATGCGCTGCCATTACAGGTCAGCCATCAGAACGACAAACCGTTCCGTCCGGAAAACCGTGAGCAGACTATGGCCGCGGTGGCATTGCTGGAAAAAGCCCGCTACCAGGTGCTGGAGCGTGAAGATAAGCCAACCAGCAGCAAACCGGGCGCACCGTTCATTACCTCCACCCTGCAGCAGGCTGCGAGCACGCGTCTGGGCTATGGGGTGAAGAAAACCATGATGATGGCGCAGCGCTTATATGAAGCGGGCTACATCACCTACATGCGTACTGATTCGACTAACCTGAGTCAGGATGCTGTTAGCATGGTGCGCGGGTATATCAGCGACAATTTCGGCAAAAAATATCTGCCGGAAAGCGAAAATCAGTACGCCAGTAAGGAAAACTCACAGGAAGCGCACGAAGCGATTCGTCCTTCCGATGTCTCGGTGCTGGCTGAATCGCTGAAAGATATGGAAGCGGATGCCCAGAAGCTTTATCAGCTTATCTGGCGTCAGTTCGTGGCCTGTCAGATGACACCCGCGAAGTACGACTCCACCACCCTGACCGTTGGTGCGGGTGATTTCCGCCTGAAAGCGCGTGGGCGTATTTTGCGCTTCGACGGCTGGACCAAAGTGATGCCGGCGCTGCGTAAAGGCGATGAAGACAGGACGCTGCCTGCGGTCAACAAGGGTGATGAACTCGCTCTGGTTGAACTGCTTCCGGCCCAGCACTTCACCAAGCCGCCGGCGCGTTTCAGCGAAGCATCGCTGGTCAAAGAGCTGGAAAAACGCGGAATTGGTCGTCCGTCGACCTATGCCTCCATCATCTCCACCATCCAGGACCGCGGCTACGTCCGGGTTGAGAACCGCCGTTTTTATGCGGAAAAGATGGGTGAGATAGTGACTGACCGCCTGGAAGCCAACTTCCGCGAGTTAATGAATTACGATTTCACCGCTCAGATGGAAGACCGCCTCGACCAGGTTGCCAGCCATCAGGCGGAGTGGAAAAAAGTGCTCGACAGCTTCTTTAGCGACTTTACCAGCCAGCTGGATAAAGCCGAAAAAGATCCTGAAGAGGGCGGTATGTTGCCAAATCAGATGGTACTGACCAGCATCGACTGCCCAACCTGCGGCCGTAAGATGGGGATCCGTACCGCGACAACCGGCGTTTTCCTCGGCTGTTCCGGCTACGCGCTGTCACCGAAAGAGCGTTGCAAAACCACCATCAACCTCGTACCTGAGAATGAAGTGCTCAACGTGCTGGAAGGTGATGATGCAGAAACTAACGCCCTGCGCGCCAAACGCCGCTGTAAGAAATGCGGTACGGCGATGGACAGCTACCTGATCGATCCGAAACGTAAACTGCACGTTTGCGGGAATAACCCGACCTGCGACGGTTATGAGATCGAAGAGGGTGAGTTCCGGATTAAAGGCTATGACGGCCCGATTGTTGAGTGTGAGAAATGTGGTTCCGAAATGCACCTGAAAATGGGGCGTTTCGGGAAGTACATGGCCTGTACCAACGACGACTGTAAAAACACACGTAAGATCCTGCGTAATGGCGAAGTGGCGCCACCGAAGGAAGATCCGGTTCCGCTGCCTGAGCTACCGTGCGAGAAATCAGACGCATACTTTGTGCTGCGTGATGGCGCTGCCGGGGTGTTCCTCGCCGCCAACACCTTCCCGAAATCGCGCGAGACCCGCGCGCCGCTGGTTGAAGAGTTGTACCGCTTCCGCGACCGTCTGCCGGAGAAGCTGCGCTATCTGGCCGATGCGCCACAGCAGGATCCCGAAGGCAATAAGACCGTTGTGCGCTTTAGCCGTAAAACGAAGCAGCAGTATGTTGCGGCTGAGAAAGAGGGTAAAGCGACTGGCTGGTCAGCATTCTATGTTGACGGCAAATGGGCTGAAGGCAAAAAATAATCTTCACTTACCGCAACTTACCTGTAAAGGGCCGGACTTCCGGCCCTTTTTTATTATGTTGTTATTATTTTTTGTACTGCACTATACAGCCTGGCGATAAATGATATAGTGGTTATAGTTAACCCTTTTCTTATTATCAAATCGTCTTAAGCGATTGACCCGTGCGCTCACTCGGATGGTCCGGCATGAAATTACAGCAGCTTCGCTATATCGTTGAGGTGGTAAACCATAACCTTAACGTCTCCTCTACCGCAGAAGGCCTCTACACTTCGCAGCCTGGTATCAGTAAGCAGGTTCGTATGCTGGAGGATGAACTCGGTATTCAGATCTTCGCCCGCAGCGGTAAACATCTTACGCAGGTGACGCCTGCCGGCCAGGAGATCATCCGCATCGCGCGGGAAGTGCTTTCCAAAGTAGACGCCATCAAGTCCGTGGCGGGCGAGCATACCTGGCCGGACAAAGGTTCACTGTATATTGCCACCACCCACACTCAGGCGCGCTACGCGCTACCCGGTGTGATTAAGGGCTTTATCGAGCGTTACCCGCGCGTATCGCTGCATATGCATCAGGGCTCGCCAACGCAAATTGCGGAAGCGGTTTCCAAAGGGAACGCGGATTTCGCCATCGCTACCGAGGCGCTCCACCTGTACGACGACCTGGCGATGTTACCGTGCTACCACTGGAATCGCTCGATTGTCGTCACCCCGGACCACCCGTTGGCAGGAAAGGGCAGCGTGAGCATCGAAGAACTTGCTCAGTACCCGCTGGTGACCTATACCTTCGGCTTCACCGGACGTTCGGAGCTTGATACGGCCTTTAATCGCGCCGGTTTAACGCCGCGTATCGTCTTTACCGCAACGGATGCCGACGTCATTAAAACCTATGTTCGCCTGGGGCTGGGGGTAGGGGTTATTGCCAGCATGGCGGTCGATCCTGTTTCCGATCCGGATCTGGTACGTCTCGATGCGCAGGATATATTCAGCCACAGTACGACAAAAATTGGCTTCCGTCGCAG
Organism: Pseudomonadota bacterium; assembly: GCA_023425455.1. Classification (GTDB taxonomy): domain Bacteria; phylum Pseudomonadota; class Gammaproteobacteria; order Enterobacterales; family Enterobacteriaceae; genus Enterobacter. Next base: position 4,478 of record JAFACP010000223.1, read on the forward strand.
TACCTTCCTGCGTAGCTATATGTATGATTTCATTCAACGCTTTGCGCCGCATTTAACCCGTGATGTGGTGGATACCGCCGTAGCGCTGCGCTCTAATGAAGATATTGAAGAGATGTTTAAAGATATTAAGCTGCCAGCCAAATAATCACCTGCGGTATCTTTCCCTTGCGGAAAGATACCGAAATAACCTTTTAAACCTAAATCAGAATTATCATCATCCGCACTCCTCTGACATATAATGTCATTATCCATTTACTTTATAAGGTTAAACTGTCGCAAATTTGCGACAAAAGTAGAAAGTAAATTGCAGCTGTGCAAATAATTCTTTTCAAATATTTATTTCTGGTCAAAAGATTGAATATTTCCAGCACCTTGATGCGTAAATTCACTGGCTTTTCGGCAAAAGTTTCTTTAGGATTTATCTCAACTGATAATTAATTGTACCGATTGTTTGGTCGCTAAATGATAAACGATGTCGATTGTATGAGGTTAGCAATGCCATCAGGAAGTGAAGAACCGCAAAGGGATCCTGCGCTTAAACGTAAAGCCTGGCTGGCGGTCTTTCTGGTTTCTGCCCTGTTTTGGGTGGCGGTTGCTCTCCTTGCCTGGAAATATTGGGGTTAAGTATGGCCGTTACAGTTCAGACAGAAACAGTAAAGCAGTCGCGCCCTCATCGTGACAGCAGTCACAAAGTGCGTAAGGCGCCCGCAACCAGCGTACCTGCTTCATGGAAACTTACTCCGCAGCAGCAGGCTTTTATTGATGTGTTCGCTGAAGACGAACCCAAAAAACAATAATTTAGTTTTCCGCGTTATTATTCTTACTCATTAAGAATATCTCTGCGCTTTTGTACTCTTTAATAAATACACATCAGCAATATAGAGTCGGGTGATTGCCTCGCACCCTTTAATAAATAAAGTCTGGTGTTACGATGATGAATAACATGACAACCCTCAAATACTGGTCCTGGACAGGCGCTTTTATGGTGTCCATTCTGTTCTGGTGTCAGCTTATCTGGCTGGCCTTCCGCTAAATCGCAAAACCTCGCCACGGCGAGGTTTTTTGTGTGTAATCCTGCCTGAAGAGACCCGATGATTTATCAATTCGGGTTGTTATCAAAACGTTACGACATCTTTGTGTTATCTTTAATTACGGCCCTGATGAATATCAGGTTATCTCTGTAATTAAGGAGGAGCTTATGTCGTTATCCCTACGCGAAGCCTGTAAGGACACGCTGCAGACACATAATAAGACCTGGACCTACTACAGTTTGCCGCTGGCGGCCAAAACGCTTGGCGACATTTCGCGGTTACCCAAATCACTGAAAGTATTGCTGGAAAATCTTCTGCGCTGGCAGGACGGCGATTCCGTTACTGCCGACGACATTCACGCTCTGGCGGGCTGGCTAAAGAATGCCCATGCCGACAGAGAGATTGCCTATCGGCCTGCGCGGGTCCTGATGCAGGACTTTACCGGCGTGCCAGCCGTCGTTGACCTGGCCGCGATGCGTGAAGCGGTGAAACGTCTCGGTGGCGATACGGCAAAAGTGAACCCGCTGTCACCTGTCGATCTGGTGATTGACCACTCGGTGACGGTTGATCATTTCGGTGATGACGAGGCATTTGGCGAAAACGTCCGTCTGGAGATGGAGCGTAATCACGAGCGCTATGTGTTCCTGAAGTGGGGCCAGCAGGCCTTTAACCGTTTCAGCGTCGTGCCGCCTGGCACCGGGATCTGCCACCAGGTCAATCTTGAATATCTCGGTAAAACCGTCTGGAGCGAACAGCAGGGTGACGGGTGGGTGGCATACCCGGATACGCTGGTCGGCACCGATTCCCATACCACCATGATCAACGGCCTCGGCGTGCTGGGCTGGGGTGTCGGCGGGATCGAAGCGGAAGCTGCGATGCTCGGTCAGCCTGTCTCCATGCTGATCCCTGACGTGGTGGGCTTTAAGCTTGTCGGCAAACTTTCTGAAGGTATCACGGCGACAGACCTGGTGTTGACGGTCACTCAGATGCTGCGCGCCCATGGTGTGGTAGGCAAATTTGTCGAATTCTACGGTGATGGTCTGGATTCGCTGCCGCTGGCCGACCGGGCGACAATCGCTAACATGTCGCCTGAATACGGTGCCACCTGCGGCTTTTTCCCGGTAGATGATATCACGCTGGAGTATCTGCGCCTCAGCGGTCGCAGTGAAGAGCAGGTTGCGCTGGTGGAGACCTATAGCAAAGCGCAGGGGATGTGGCGTAATCCCGGAGATGAGCCGGTATTTACCAGCAGCCTGGAGCTGGATATGGGCACCGTTGAAGCGAGCCTGGCGGGGCCAAAACGTCCTCAGGATCGTGTCGCGCTGAGCAATGTGCCTCATGCTTTTGCCGCCAGCAATGAACTGGAGCTCAACGTCGCGCAAAAAGAGAGCCATCCTGTCGACTATGTTATGAACGGGCATCAGTATCAGCTCCCGCAGGGGGCGGTGGTGATTGCAGCGATCACCTCCTGTACCAACACGTCCAACCCCAGCGTGCTGATGGCCGCCGGCCTGCTGGCCAAAAATGCCGTTGAGCGCGGTCTCAAGCCGCAACCGTGGGTGAAAGCCTCCCTGGCGCCGGGGTCGAAGGTGGTGTCGGATTATCTGGCTCAGGCCAATCTCACGCCCTATCTGGACGAACTCGGCTTCAATCTGGTGGGCTATGGCTGTACGACCTGTATTGGCAACTCAGGCCCGTTGCCTGAACCGATCGAAGTGGCGATTAAGCAGGGGGACCTGACCGTTGGCGCAGTGCTTTCCGGCAACCGCAATTTTGAGGGGCGTATTCATCCGCTGGTGAAAACCAACTGGCTTGCCTCTCCGCCGCTGGTGGTAGCCTATGCGCTGGCGGGGAATATGAATATCAACCTGGTGAATGATCCTATCGGATATGACCGGGACAACAAGCCGGTGTGGCTGAAAGATATCTGGCCCTCGTCGCAGGCGATTGCGCGGGCTGTCGAGCAGGTATCCACCGCGATGTTCCACAAAGAGTATGCTGAGGTGTTCGAGGGGACGCCTGAATGGAAAGCCATTGCTGTCGCAGGATCGGATACCTATGACTGGCAGGATGATTCAACCTATATCCGGCTTTCACCTTTCTTCGACGAGATGCTGGCGCAACCGAGTCCGACGGAGGACATTCATGGCGCCAGGATCCTGGCGATGCTGGGCGATTCGGTTACAACGGATCACATTTCCCCGGCGGGCAGTATCAAGGCGGACAGCCCGGCAGGTCGCTATCTGCAGGGGCGGGGCGTGGAACGGCGTGACTTTAACTCCTACGGGTCGCGTCGCGGTAATCATGAGGTGATGATGCGTGGGACGTTCGCTAATATTCGTATCCGAAATGAGATGGTTCCGGGTGTCGAGGGCGGAATGACGCGTCATTTACCGGGTACGGAGGTGATTTCAATTTATGATGCGGCCATGCGCTATCAGCAGGAGGGAACACCGCTTGCGGTGATCGCCGGGAAAGAGTATGGCTCGGGCTCCAGCCGTGACTGG
>JAFACP010000309.1 GCA_023425455.1 Pseudomonadota bacterium
TGTTGGGGTATCGCCAAGCGGTAAGGCACCGGATTCTGATTCCGGCATTCCGAGGTTCGAATCCTCGTACCCCAGCCATTTAACAGCAAAAAAGCCCGCTCTGCGGGCTTTTTTGTTTTTGTCTCACCGGTCCTGAATTCCCCCTCCCCCCGACGGAGGAGAGGCGTTATTTAAAGGCCCAGCGCGTACTTCAGCGCCCGGCGCTTCAGCCCTCCTGCCCGTTGCGCCGCCATCAGTCCGATGTTGCGCAGAATACGCACTGGCCCTGTGTTATTGCTGAATCCGGCATAGAACAGATCCATCCCTGACTGCATAATGAGGTTGTCCGCCATTCGCCGGGTTTGATAACGCTGTAAAACCTGATGACTGTGCCACTTCCCGGCGTGAGCCCGGGCATGGCTTAACACATCGAGCAACGCCTCCACATCACGATACCCCAGATTCACCCCCTGCCCCGCCAGCGGATGAATGGTGTGCGCCGCATCCCCCGTCAGCGCCAGCCCTTCGCGCACATACTGCAGCGCGTGGCGGCGGGTGAGCGGAAACGCGCCTGCCGCGACAGGCGTGACATTGCCAAGACGGGCCGGGAAATGCTGCATAATTTCGTTTTTCAGCTGCGGCAGAGATAACCCCTGCAGCTGACGAATACGCGCGGGAGTGTCATACCACACCAGCGACGCCCAGTTATCAAACAGTGGCAAAAAGGCATGCGGTCCGGCCGCGGTGAACTGCTGCCAGGTACTCTCCCCCGGCGCCTGGTCGCACTGCACGGTAATCAGCATGCAGGCCTGCTGATACTGCCAGGCATGAATGCCAATGCCCGCCAGTGGTCTGACCTGCGAGTTTGCGCCATCGGCCCCCACCACCAGCTGCGCGGCAAGTTCATCGTTATTATCCAGCGTCAGCAGAGAGCCGTCGTCACGGTGATGCAGTGCTTTTAACGTCGCCGGAACGCGCAGCGTCACGTTGGGATGTGCTTCCAGCGCCTGCCAGAGCGCCAGCTGCAGAACGCTGTTTTCCACCATATAGCCGAGACGCGGCAGCTTCAGTTCGGCGGCATCAAACACCACGTGCGCATTCTCCCACTCCCAGGTTTCAAGCCGGCTGTAGGGATGAGCGCGCATGGCCAGCACCGCACCCCATACTCCCAGACCGCGCAGAAGATCGACGGAGGAAGCGCTAATAGCGGAAATACGTACATCCGGCCTCGCCTCAGGGTTGAACGCCGCTGGCGTGGCCTGTTCGATAACGGTTACCTCAAATCCCTGCTGTGCCAGCCCAAGCGCCAGCGCGCCGCCGACCATCCCGCCGCCGACAACGGCAATTTCGGTGTGTAAGAGAGTCATGGTCAATTATCCTTATTTGCGAATCCCGGAAGTTTACCGGATTTTTGTTGCCTTGAGGTTGACAACCTTCATACTGGTCACAACCGCACCAAAGCATTACAATACGCGCCCTGCAATCCTGAGCATGAGCAAGTCGATGACTAAAAAACTCCATATTAAAACCTGGGGCTGTCAGATGAACGAATACGATTCATCGAAGATGGCCGATCTGCTGGATGCCACGCACGGGTATCAACTCACCGACAACGCTGACGAAGCCGATGTGTTGCTGCTGAACACCTGTTCTATCCGCGAGAAGGCGCAGGAGAAAGTTTTCCATCAGCTGGGTCGCTGGAAGCTGATTAAGCGCAAAAGACCCGACGTGATTATCGGCGTGGGTGGATGCGTAGCCTCGCAGGAGGGCAAACTGATCCGCCAGCGCGCTCACTATGTCGATATTATCTTTGGCCCTCAGACCCTGCACCGCCTGCCCGAGATGATCAATTCTGTGCGCGGTAACCGCCGCCCGGTGGTTGACGTCAGCTTCCCGGAGATCGAAAAATTCGATCGTCTGCCGGAACCTCGCGCCGACGGGCCAACGGCCTACGTCTCCATTATGGAAGGCTGCAACAAATATTGTACTTACTGCGTCGTGCCCTACACGCGCGGTGAAGAGGTCAGCCGTCCGAGCGACGACATTCTGTTCGAAATTGCCCAGCTGGCGGCGCAGGGTGTACGCGAGATCAATCTGCTGGGTCAGAACGTTAACGCCTGGCGCGGCGAGAACTACGACGGCAGCACGGGCAGCTTTGCGGAGCTACTGCGGCTGGTTGCAGCGATTGACGGCATTGATCGTATTCGCTTCACCACCAGCCACCCGATCGAATTTACTGACGATATTATTGACGTTTATCGCGACACACCGGAGCTGGTGAGCTTCCTGCACCTGCCCATCCAGTGCGGATCTGACCGGGTTCTCAATTTGATGGGTCGCCCGCACACGGTGCTGGAATACAAAGCGATTATTCGCAAACTACGTGAAGCACGTCCTGATATCCAGATTAGTTCTGACTTTATTGTCGGCTTCCCTGGCGAAACAACCGATGATTTCGAACGCACTATGAAGCTGATCGGCGACGTGAATTTCGACGTCAGCTACAGCTTTATCTTCTCCGCGCGCCCGGGCACGCCAGCCGCCGATATGGTTGACGATGTATCAGAAGAAGAGAAAAAACAGCGCCTGTATATTCTGCAGGAGCGTATCAACCAGCAGGCCAATGGCTGGAGCCGTCGTATGCTCGGCACCACGCAGCGTATTC
>JAFACP010000321.1 GCA_023425455.1 Pseudomonadota bacterium
CTCCTGTTCCAGCCGTTTTTGTTCCGTGATGTCATGGATGATGCACAACATCAGCTTATCACCGTAGATCTCAATCGGCCCGGCGTAGGTCTGAACATGGCGGGTGGAGCCATCCGCCAGCCGGTGAACAAAGTTGAGCGGTTTATGTCCGCCGGGTAGACAGGCTATCTCGGTCATGATCGGCAAAATATCGCGCCCCAGGGTGTTGATCTCCCAGGTGTGCTTACTGCTCATGACGTCGTGGGAGTAGCCGTAAAAATTGAGCGCAGCGAGGTTAGCATCCACAATCAGGCCGTCACGCGCCGGGTCAATCAGCAGCATGGGGGCGCTGTTGGTCTGAAAAAAGCGGGCGTAGAAGCCCTGTTTTTTACGCTGGTAGGCGGTGGAGCGGCTGGCCTTAAGCCCCGCGGGAGCCGGGTGTGAAACCCCTTCGAACACAATCACGTCGCCATCCGGTTCGCAGCGGGTGAGCCGCAGACGACAGCTGAGCGTGGTCTGCTGGCCGTCACGCCAGACGGTCCAGATTTCGACAATCTCTTTTTCGCTTTTGAGATCGGGCACATACATGGAAAGCAACGTCTGTGCGTTTGCGGAATACGCCCCTCCGCGCATCTCACTGAGGGTTTTATCTTGCATCAGTATGGTCGCGGCGGCGTTCGCAAAAATAATATGTTCTGAAACAGGCGAAATCACCCACACGGGCGTATTAAGCAGATTCAGCGCATCGAAGCAATATTGCGACATAGGCAATCCCTGTTTATTGGCACAGCATGCCTGACGATCACGACGTAATTGTTCCGCGTGGGCTCCTTTGAAACATACTCTACTTAATCACATCAGGCATGATTTTTTTGTGAAATAAATGAGGATTCCGGATGAATTTTACCAATTGGTATAATCTGTTTGTCGGAGTTTTTTTGCAGTAACAGCCAGGGAACTTGCTCTGGCGGCAGGGGACGCGAGAAGAGAAAACCCTGCAGATAGTCACATCCCAGCTCGGCCAGCGCCACCTGCTGCTCTTCGGTTTCAATCCCTTCAGCAACCACCGTCATTTCCATGGTGCGTGCAATATTGATAATGGTTTCAACCAGCTTGCGGCTTTTTTCATTTTCCAGCATTGAACTGACGAAGCTTTTGTCTATTTTTAACTCTTTTGCAGGCAGTACGCTCAGCATCAGCAGGTTGGAATAGCCGGTCCCGAAATCATCAATCGACACGGTGATCCCCGCCTGATTAAAGGTGTTAAGTAGCTCGATACTGCGATCGAGATTTTTAAGCGCGGTGCTTTCAGTCACTTCGAGGATAAGTCGCGAGGGCGCAAGATTATATTTTTCCAGCATTGAGGAGACCACCTGGAATATATCCTGCTGCTCAAACTGTACTGGCGATAAATTAAACGACAGGGTCCACTGGCTAAATCCCTGCTCGGTCCAGAAATGGAGCTGACGGCAGGCGGCTTCTATCGCCCAGTTACCCACCGGAATGATCAGGCCGGTTTGTTCGAGTGAGGGCAGGAACAGGTTGGGCAGCAGCACTCCCTGTTCCGGGTGGCGCCAGCGCAGCAGCGCTTCGAATCCGTGGATCGTTTTATGCTCAGTAAGCCAGGTAGGTTGATACCAGAGTTCGAACTGATCGCGCTCCAGCGCCTGAGACAGCTCCTGTAAAAACGCCGGTTGTGTGGGCACGGAGGCCGACATCTCTTCGCGATACACCGCCCAGCCGTTCCGACCGCCACGCTTCACATGCTGCATAGCGGCATCGGCCTTGAGTTTTAGCTCATGTAACGTTTCGCCATGCTGAGGATAGAGGCTCACGCCTGCGCTGATGGTTGTGTTCAGGGCATGGCCGCACAGAGAGAGAGGGCGGCGAATATCGTCAAGCAGGGTGGACAGCAGGGCGTTGAGCTTGTCGTCATCGCAATCCGGCACCAGCAGAATAAAGGCATCTCCTCCCAGTCGGGCCAGCGTCATTTCAAGGGTTAATCTTGCGGTGATGCGTTGCGCCAGGGTGATGAGCAGTTCATCTCCGGTATGGTGGCCCCAGGTGTCATTCACACGTCTGAAGTGATCCACATCGAGGAATATCACCGCGAACGGCTTTTTATTGAGCAGGGCGCTGTTGAGGCAATCCTGCAGACGGACATCCATCTGGTGACGGTTAGCCAGCCCGGTCAGGGCGTCAAAACGCGCCTGCAGCTCCAGCTGTCGGTTAAGCTGGTGCAGATTATCGGTCAGGCGGCTTGTGCGCCTGTGTGAGTCCACCAGCGAGATAATTAACATTAACCCAAGCAGGCACAGGGTGGTGACAGAGACCCAAATCGACAGCCCTAACTCGCTGACCCCGCCGGGCACGGTGTGTTCTGTTTCATGGAAATGGGCCGCGCTCATGCCGGTATAGTGCATGGCACAGATGGCAGCGCCCATCACAAGGGCGGCGGCAAGGCGGTTGATGAATATTCCTTTGCGTTTATCACGCAGGTGGAAGGCAAGCCAGAGCGCGGTTCCCGATGCGACCACGGCAATCAGGACCGATAAGCCGACGATTCGCAGGTCCCAGTCTATGCCGTCGTCGAGCATCAACGCCGCCATGCCGGTGTAGTGCATTGAAACCACCCCGGCGCTGAGGATAAGCGTAGCCACCATCAGGCGCAGAAGGGCGAGTGCGTTGCCTTTGACGGCAATATAAATGGCAAGCGTAGATGCCAGCACGGCTTCACCCAGTGAGGTCAGGGTGAGCCAGAGATCGTAGCTCATGATCATCGGCATTTTCATCGACAGCATGCCAATGAAGTGCATTGACCATATCCCAATCCCCAGCGTCATGCCGCCGGACAGACGCCAGAATAGCGTGGCCCTGCGGCTGGATTGCGGGATCTTACCCGCGCAGTCCAGTGCCACAAACGAGGCAATAAACGCCACCAGGAAAGAGATGGCTATCAGTACAGGATCCCACGATACGTTGAGCATTATGCTTTCCCATGCCAAAGGGTTTCAGAGTTCCCCTGCCGCGGATGTTAACCCAGTGCAGGTACACGCTGTTTCAACAAGATTAGTTATTTATTGTCTAAAATGGTCATTAAAATTTAAAAAATTAACCGGAAGAAAAAATAAAATATATTCTCTTAATTAATTCATTAAGCTTCACTAAACATTCCCCGGACACAACAGCAATGCTCCTTAAATATGAGAGCGATTATATTGCAAACCTGAAGCTGATAGTATCGCTTCAGGAGGTGCGGGAACAGCGTTGCGGGTTAAAATACACAACTTTCTAAACTATATAGTGATTCATGCTGACGTATATGAAATCATCGAAATCTAACAGCAAAACGACAAGGC
>JAFACP010000361.1 GCA_023425455.1 Pseudomonadota bacterium
CAAACCACGGCCTTTCAGGTAAACTTGTTCGTCTACGGTCTTATTCACAAGAACAAAGGAGTCGGGATGAGTTCTCAATCCCAGGCCAAATCACCGGAAGTCTTACGAGCAATGGTTGCCGGGATACTGGCTAATTTTCAGCATCCAACCCTGAAGCATAATCTGACGACGCTGAACGCGTTGCACCATGTCGCCTGGCTGGACGATACGCTGCACATTGAGCTGCAGATGCCGTTCGTGTTTACCCGCGCTTTTGCCACGCTGAAAGAGCAGTACAGCGCAGAGCTGCTGCGTATTACCGGGGCCAAGGCTATCGACTGGAAGCTGACCCACAACATCGCCACCCTCAAGCGGGTGAAGAACCAGCCGGGTATTAATGGCGTGAAGAACATTATTGCCGTCAGCTCTGGTAAGGGCGGGGTGGGAAAATCCTCTACGGCGGTAAACCTCGCGCTGGCGCTGGCGGCAGAAGGGGCGAAAGTCGGGATCCTGGATGCGGATATCTACGGCCCCTCTATCCCGAACATGCTGGGCGCGGAAAACCAGCGTCCAACCTCGCCGGATGGCACCCACATGGCGCCTGTTATGGCCCACGGACTGGCGACGAACTCTATCGGTTATCTGGTCACCGATGATAACGCCATGGTGTGGCGCGGCCCAATGGCCAGTAAAGCGCTGATGCAGATGCTGCAGGAGACGCTGTGGCCGGATCTGGACTATCTGGTACTCGACATGCCGCCGGGCACCGGGGATATTCAGCTGACGCTGGCGCAAAACATTCCGGTTACCGGGGCGGTTGTGGTCACCACGCCGCAGGATATCGCGCTGATCGACGCCAAAAAAGGCATCGTGATGTTTGAGAAAGTCGAGGTGCCGGTGCTGGGGATCGTCGAGAACATGAGCGTGCATATCTGCAGCAACTGTGGTCATCATGAGCCGATCTTCGGGACCGGCGGCGCGGAAAAACTGGCTGCGCAGTATCACACTCAGCTGCTGGGTCAGATGCCGCTGCACATTACGCTGCGCGAAGATCTGGACAGCGGTAAACCGACGGTCGTTAACCGTCCCGAAAGCGAATTTGCTGACAAATATCGTCAGCTGGCGGGGCGCGTGGCCGCGCAGCTCTACTGGCAGGGTGAAGTCATTCCGGGCGATATCGCTTTTCGCGCGGTGTAAGCTGTGCGCGAACCGTCGGGCGGCGTTGCCCCCGGCGGTTGTTAACGCAGGCGGTAGTGCATCAGATAATACTCGCCGTCCGGCGAATCTCCCGTCGCCTCAATGTGCCAGCCGTGGCGCTGGTAAAAGCTGACCGCCCGTTGATTCCTGACCAGGCACTTTAACGCCCCGGTGGCGCTGAAGGTGCTTTGCGCTTTCGCCAGCAGCATGCGGCCAACGCCCAGACGCTGGTAATGGGGATCGACAAACAGGTTGTGCAAAAAGTTATCCTGCGTCCACAGCGATGCGAAACCCAGCCGATGGCCATCCTGCAGCGCAACCCAGATCTGTTCATCGCGGGTTGCGGCATCAAAATCTTCAAGCTGCCAGTCCGCCTGGTTGAGCCAGGGCCACGCCTCGCGGCGTGCGCGCAGGTAGAGCGTACGCAGAAACGGTCGATCGCTCTCCTGCCAGGCACGGATCACCACGGCATCAGCGGTGATAGAAGATATCGCCATTGTAGGCTTTGTAGATCTTGCCATCCGCGTCGCCAATCAGGACGTAGTTCTCCCCCATGTAGGTCCAGTGCGTGCCGGCGTCAGGCGCTGGCAGGTTACGCAGCTGGTACTGCCTGATGGTGTATTCCGGGGTTTGATACAGCGCGGGCGCCGTGTCGCCAATTTTATACTTAGTGAAATCGGCGATGAATTCCTGCTCTTCATAAGCCTTGATGCCGGACGGCGCGGACGTCGCCTGCGACGCCGCATGCGCGGCGCCGGCCAGAGACATAAATACCCCCAGAAGCAGCAACTTATACTTAGCCATTTTTTCTCCAGTTTTACCGTGACGGTGACGTTTTGCCTGTGTCCACTCACACTACGGCAGCCTGTCCATTTTAAGTATCAGACTTTGGCTTGTTTGCAGAAAAATGTAACAAAACTGAACAGGGTACGGCGCGTTTTCCCGCTTAGTGCCTCACCAGCGTTGCAAAGTAATACACCAGCGGAATGGCGAGGATCCAAAGGCCCACGGGGATTTCGCGCCACTTTCCGGCAACGGTTTTAATGACGATATAAAACAGCAATCCGCCCGCAATCCCCGTTCCGAAGCTGTTGGCAATCAGGGTGATCATCACCATCATCAGCACCGGCAGCCCGTCGGTGAAGTTCGCCAGATCGACCTTGCGCAGGCCGCTGAACATATTCAGTCCGATTAAGATAAGGGCGGGTGCGGTCGCTTCTTTCGGGATCATTAGCGCAACCGGGGTAAAGAGTAACATCAGCAGGAACATCACCGCGGCCGCCAGCGCCGTCATACCGGTTTTACCTCCGGCTTCTGCGGCCGCTGAGGATTCAATTAACGCCGTGGCAGCAGGAATGCCGACCCACGGGCCAATTGCTGCGGCAATTGAGTCGACCATAAACGGGCGATTAATGTTTGGCATATTACCTGCGTCATCCAGCAGCCCGGCTTCGCCCCCGACCGCCAGGGTGGTGCCCATGGTGGAGAAAAACTCCGAGGCGAAGAAGACGAACAGGAACGGCAGGAAGGCGATATTCAGTGCACCCAGCATATCAACATGACCGAGCACCGGCGTCAGCGAATGAGGAACATCGATAACCCTGGCGGGCAGTCTGGTCACGCCCGTCGGGATGCCGACAAGCGTGGCAAACAGAATGGCCCACAGGATCGCCCCCGGAACGCGCCGGGCCTGTAAGGCGATGGCGAGGAACAGGCCTGCCAGCGCCACCAGCGCGCCGGGTGACAGAAAATCACCCAGCATCAGGGCGTTTGTTTTGGCGTTGGCCAGCACCAGCCCGGCATTGCGAAAACCGAGCACGGCAACAAAAAGACCGATGGAGGCCGTCAGCCCGAGCTTGATCGACTGGGGAACGGAGCGGGTCACCACTTCGCGCAGGCCAAAGCGGGTCAGCAGGAAGAATAAGATCCCCGACCAGCAGGCAATGCCCAGACCCGTTTGCCAGCCAATACCTTCACTGCCGGCAAGGGTAACCCCAACCAGCACCGAGCCGCCAATGCCCGGCCCGACAATAAACGGCAGGTTGGCGTAAAACGCCATCAGCAGGGTGGCGGCGACAAAGACCAGGATGGTGCCGGTGGTCGCCGCACCTTTATCCATACCGCCTGCGGCCAGCAGCCCCGGGATCACCACCAGTAAATAGGCGGCGGCGAGAAACCCGGTGATCCCTGCGAGGCACTCGGTGCGAACGGTGCTGCCGCGTGCGCGCAGTGCGAAACGACGTTCAAGCCAGCTCCCTGGTGCTGGCGAATTAACGGTGTTGTCGGCCATTATCCGGCTCTCCTTCGGTGTTATTGTGTGGTGTCCGGGGTTTCCCGGTAGGCGATCAGCGGGTCGACTATCTGGCGCGTGCTGCCATCGGTCAGTCCAAGATCGGTCAAATGCGGTCCGGCGTTGCAGGCAAGGCAGGTCCCTTCGATGGCTTTAAAGACCCGATACGGCGGCTCCCAGTCGGCAATCAGGCTACTGCGCTCGCGCAGGGCTTTGAACTGGCCGGCCAGCTCATGAGGCGGCAGCGTCGAGAGCATGCCGGCAATGGTCATTGCGACGTGGGCAATCACATCGCCGTTTTGCGCCAGCGCCATTCCGCCGCCGCTTTCGATGAGCCGGTTAGCGGCCAGCGCCATCTCGTCGGCATTACGGCCCAGTACCACCAGATTATGCGAGTCGTGAGAGTAGCTGGTGGCAATCGCTCCGCGCAGTTCACCCCAGCCCTCAAGCAGTGCCATCTGTGGTTTTGCGGCATGACGGGCGTGGCGATGCTGAATCCAGATCAGGCTAAACCCGTCCGGGATCTGTACCTCGCCGTGACGCACCTCAACCTCAATTTCACCCCAGCGGGTAAAGCGCGCGCCGCTGATATGGCGCAGGCGCGCGACGCCATGGCGCGCGTTGTCGATCCGCATGCGGAAGTCCCCGGCGCGTAGCGGCGACACATGCAGGGTATTCCGCGGGAGCTCTGGCGCGCTATCGACAACCGGCTCAAGCATCGCGCCGTCGCGGGCAATCCGTTTTCCGGCCACGAACACCTGGCGCGCCGTCAGTTTATCCAGTGAGTCGAACACCACCAGATCCGCGCGGCGACCGGCGGCAATCAGCCCAAGATCGTGACGCTGCAGGCGAATGGCCGCATTCAGCGTGGCAAAACGTAGTGCATCCGTTGCCGCCAGCCCGTGCGCAATGAGCAGGTTAAGCAGCGCGATAATGCCGCCATTTTCCATCAGCATATCCGGTGGAACATCATCGGTGCAGACCGTGATTTGCGAAGAGAGATGCGGCAGGGTGTTGAGGGCGTGGACAATATCCGGCAGCAGATAAGGATGCGAGCCGCGGATCTCCAGCGTCAGCCCGGCGCGCAGTTTTTCCAGCGCGTCGTCGGCAGAAGTCAGCTCATGGTCAGAGGTCACGCCCGCCGCCAGATAGGCCTGGAGATCCGCGCCACTGAGCCCGCGCGCGTGGCCTTCGATCAGCTTGCCGCTCTCAAGCCCGGCCTGCATTATTTCCTGCATCCGTGGGCTGCCGTTGAGCACCCCGTGCATGTCCATCACCTCCGCGACGCCGCGCACCTCCGGCCAGCCGAGCAGGGTATTCATCTCTTCTCCGGCGAAATCCGCACCTGACATCTCCAGCCCCGGCGTCGACGGCACGCTCGATGGCGCCGCGACCATCACCTGCAGCGGCAGGTTGCGGCTGGCCTCAATGGCGAAGCGGACGCCCTCAATGCCCAGCACGTTCGCCAGCTCGTGCGGATCCCAGAAGACGGCGGTGGTGCCCTGCGCCAGCACAA
>JAFACP010000377.1 GCA_023425455.1 Pseudomonadota bacterium
AACTGCCGGCGAGGATCGTTGTTCCCGGGATCATCACCCCGTGGCCGATCAAATTGCTCGCCTGCAGCGACTGGCTACTGTTGAGCTGACCGGAGACCGAGCCCAGCGTCGTATTGAGCTTCTCAATTCCGCTGACGGTGCTGATCTGCGCGAGCTGGGTCGTCAGCTCGTTGTTTTGCAGCGGGTTGGTCGGGTCCTGATTTTTCAGCTGGGCCACCAGCAGCGTGAGAAAGCTGCTCTGCAGATCGGAGGCGCTGCTTCCCGTCAGCGAGCTGGAACCGGTGGAACTGGTGCTGCTAACCCCCGAGTTCGTCGTATCATTTACATTTACGGCAATGGACATGCGTCTCTCCTTTACTGACCGAGGGTGAGCGTTTTGAGCATCATGCTCTTCACGGTATTGAGCACTTCGACGTTTGCCTGGTAGCTGCGTGAGGCTGACATGGAGTTCACCATCTCCCCCACCACGTCGACGTTCGGCATTTTCACGTAACCTTTGGAATCCGCGAGCGGGTTGCCGGGGTCATAGACCAGTTTGTCTGGCGCCTGGCTCTCAACCACATCGGAGACTTTCACGCCGCCGGTTGCCGCACCCGGTGCAGCATCAACCTGAAAGATCACCTGTTTCGCACGATAAGGTTGACCATCAGGCCCCGTCACGCTGTCGGCGTTGGCAAGGTTACTGGCAGCGACGTTCAGGCGCTTGGACTGGGCCGTTAACGCCGACCCGGCAATATCAAAAATATTCAGCAAGGCCATTCGTTAGTTGCCCCCCTGCAGGACGCTCATCATGCCTTTGATTTGTCCACCAAGCAGCGTCAGACCGGTCTGGTACTTGAGGCTGTTATCGGCAAACTGTGTACGTTCCCGGTCCATATCCACGGTGTTACCGTCGAGAGATGGCTGATCGGGGATGCGATAAAGTAAATCAGTTGTTGGCGCGGTCATCGCCTGAGCGGGAATATGGCGAGAAGATGTCAGCGCAAGTGCAACACCCGTTCCCTCGGCACGTCCACGCTCCATCACTTTTTTAAGTTCACTGGAAAAATCAATATCACGCGCCTGATACCCCGGGGTATCGGCGTTAGCAATATTGGCGGCTAAAATCTCCTGCCGCTGGGCGCGTAAATTGAGCGCTTCCTGCTGAAAACGTAAGGCGGCGTCGAGTTTATCGAGCATGTCTCCTCCGCTGATGGCAAAATTTCAGTTCACAGCTTAAATCTCAACCCGTCTGCCTTATCGACGGAATAAGCGCAAAATGCGTCGCTATTTATTGCGTTGATGCAAAACCACTGCAGGTAAAATTCTCGCAATTCTGAAAACGGTGGACCTGGCGATGCGAACGTTAAAAAGTGGCCTTGCGGCAGCCCTGATGCTCTTAAGCCCTCTGGTACAGGCAGAGGATCTGAACGATCAGTTGACGGCGTTTTTTACCCAGCAGCTGGCGGGCTTTAGTGATGACGTCGCGGTGACTGTCCGCACGCCGCCCAACCTTTTTCCGACATGCGAACACCCCGCCTTCAGCATGACAGGCAGCGCAAAGCTATGGGGCAATGTGAACGTACTGGCGCGTTGCGCCAATGAAAAACGCTATTTGCAGGTTGTGGTAAAAGCGACGGGCAATTACGTTGTCGCCGCCCAGCCTATCGCCCGGGGAAGCGTCCTGCATGCGAACAGCGTAACCCTGAAACGAGGTCGCCTCGATCAACTCCCTCCGCGCACGATGCTGAATATCAATCAGGCGCAGGACTCTGTCAGCCTGCGCGATGTGGCGCCGGGGCAGCCGATTCAGCTGTCGATGCTGCGTCAGGCATGGCGCGTTAAAGCGGGTCAGCGGGTGATGGTGGTGGCCAGCGGTGAAGGCTTTAGCGTCAACAGCGAAGGGCAGGCGCTGAACAATGCCGCCGTTGCACAAAATGCCCGGGTCAGAATGTCTTCAGGCCAGGTGGTTAGCGGAACCGTCGATTCTGATGGGAATATTCTGATTAACCTATAATCTTTTTAAAGATTTCGCGACAGCTGCCGATAAATAATCAACAAATGATGATGTCAGGCGCAAACGCCGCGAACCCTCGATGAGGACTACATAATGAGCATTGATCGTACATCGCCCCTCAAACCGGTTAGCACTGTACAACCTCGCGAAACCAATGACGCGACGCCGCAAAAAACGCGTCTGGAAAAAGCCGCTACCGCGAACAGCACCAGCGTGACCCTGAGCGATGCCCAGGCGAAACTGATGCAGCCTGGCAGCAGCGATGTGAATATGGCGCGTGTCGAAGCACTGAAAACGGCTATCCGTAACGGCGAACTGAAGATGGATACCAGCAAGATCGCTGACGCGCTGATTCAGGAAGCACAGAGTTTCTTACAGAGTAGATAACCGTATGAGTCGACTGTCAGAAATACTGGATCAAATGACGGTTGTCCTGAATGACCTGAAAACGGTAATGGACGCAGAACAACAGCATCTGTCTTCCGGTCAACTCAACGGCAGCGCGTTGCAACGTATTACGGAAGACAAGAGTTCGCTTCTGGCGACGCTGGATTACCTCGAACAGCAGCGACGCACGGAGCAAGATCCGCAGCGCAGTGCCAACGATGACATTGTGGAACGCTGGCAGACGATTACAGAAAAAACCCAGCATCTGCGCGATCTCAATCAGCACAATGGCTGGCTGTTAGAAGGGCAGATTAGCCGTAACCAGCAGGCTCTTGAGGTGTTAAAGCCCCATAAAGAGCCAGGGCTGTACGGTGCCGATGGTCAGACGTCCAGCGGGCGTATTGCCGGCGGTAAAAAGATTTCGATTTAAGTCCCGGACGACAGGTCGGGGAGTGGGGAGCACCAGGCGGTGAACTCCCCTTTTGGCGTTTATGCCGTACGGCGGGCGAACTCTTTCACCCTGAACCCCAGCAGCGCCAGGGTGGCGAAATAGGCAATAACCCCGACCACCACCACCGCCATCAGGCGCAGTAGCCGGTAAGGCATGGTGCCCAGCGACCACTCCGGCATAACGTGCAGCATACCTGTCAGCGCCGCCGACATCACCAGAACCGCAATCACCAGCCGTATCAGGAAACGCATCCAGCCAGGCTGAGGGGTGAAAATATCCTGCTTACGCAGCTGCCAGTAAAGTAGCCCGGCATTCAGACAGGCCGCCAGACCAATCGACAGCGACAGGCCGGCGTGTT
>JAFACP010000441.1 GCA_023425455.1 Pseudomonadota bacterium
TGATGACCGTTTTGCGAGTAGCAGGGGTGCGACGCCACCTTACCGGCAACGACATCAGATAAAGGTTCGCGCTGCCCGGTGTGACAGCGTGAACCACCAGCGGCGGATAAGCAGGAAGTCATGGGCGTACCTTGGTTGTGTGGTCATAACCTCCTGCTGCAAAACCTGTACCGCTTATCCTTATTGTAACTTACTGAAAATTAATGTTTTAAATTCACCGTGTCGTCATCTGTTTGTCGAGTTTGTGGCGTTTGGCTGACAATGTGCCGAATGTCACAAAAACCTGCGCTACATTCTCGGCATGGTAATATCCATCGTCTGAATACGATAGGCCACCTGGCGCGGGGTCATTCCCAGCAGGCGTGCGGCTTTTGCCTGTACCCAACCGGCTTTCTCCAGCGCTGCGATCAATCTTTGTCGCTCATCGAGGTTCTGATCGAGCCAGCTCTCTTCGCGCGGTGCGCTGGGCTGCGGCGGTTTTGGCAGATTTTCCCGGTGGTGAAACAAAATCACGTCGCGATCGATGAGTCCGCTTTCCGACATCACCGCCGATCGCTCAAGGCAGTTTTCCAGTTCACGCACGTTTCCAGGCCAGCTATAGCTCATCAACAACCGGATCGCGCCATCGCTGATGTGCAGCGTGCGGTTCTGGTTTTGCGCGATTTTGCGCACCAGAAAATGCGCCAGCTCGGCAATGTCCTCCTGGCGCTCGCGGAGCGGGGGTAGGGAGATCGGCATCACATTGAGGCGGTAGTAGAGATCTTCGCGAAAATTCCCCAGCCGCACTTCCTCTTCCAGATTGCGGTTGGTGGCGGCAATGATCCGTACATTCACCTGCAGCGTTTCGTCGCCGCCGACGCGTTCCATTTCGCCTTCCTGCAAGATACGCAGCAATTTCGCCTGAAACGAGGCGCTACTTTCGCCGATCTCATCAAGAAACAGCGTACCGCCGTCCGCCAGTTCGAAGCGGCCTTTGCGCTGACGCACCGCACCGGTAAACGCTCCTTTTTCATGGCCGAAGAGTTCACTCTCCAGCAGCGTATCGGGCAGCGCCGCGCAGTTGAATTTGACGAACGGCGCAGCGGCGCGCGGTGAATTGTGGTGGATAGCATTGGCTATCAGCTCTTTACCGGTTCCGCTTTCGCCACGCACCAGCACGGTGGTGTCCCAGCGCGAGACCTGGCGAATAATTTCCAGCGTCTGGCGCATGGCCGCGCTTTTACCGACCATGTTTTCAAAGCCAAACGCTCGCGACGGCGCACACCCGCGCTGGCTGGCGATCTGCGCGGCAGCAGCACGGGGTGAAGGCGCGATGCTGGGCGGCGTCATCAGGCGGACAGTTTGCGCCACCAGATTGGCGACAGTTTCGAGAAAACGCGTGCAGGCGGGCAGGCGTTCCTCGTAGCGGGCCATTGGCTGGGCGGCCAGCACGCCGATAGGCTGTGAGTTTGGTCCCATCAGCGGCACGGCGATAAATGGCAGGCTGTAATCATACAAGCCAAGGCGATCGAGAAAACGCTGATCGTCGGAGACACAGGGCAGCACCAGCGATTGTCCCTGCGACAGCACCGTGCCTACCAGCCCTTCACCCGGACGATAGCGAATCTGCGAACTGCCGGGAATAAGCTGCTGATCGGCCTCTTGCAAGGCTTCAATGTTAAGGATCGCTTGCTGGCTGTCGTACAGACAGATCATCCCGTGCTGCATAAAAGCATCGTTGTGCAGCACGCACAGCACTTCTTGTAGTGTTTGCCCGACCTCCGTCGCCCGGCTTAACACCACGCTGATACGCTGCATGGCGGTAAACTGCTGGGAGAGGTCAAATCGCCAGACGGTTGTACCCGACTCGGTTCGCTGAGTCATAGTGAGCCTCCGGTCAGTGAATGAAATAACGGGAAACGCAGGGTCAGGCAGGTGCCTCCCTGAGGACGGGAGGTCAGTTCTATTGCGCCGCGATGGTGGGCGACCAGCGTCTGGATCAGCCGCAGTTCCATGCCTTTACCGGGCGCATTGAGTGCATCGGGAGAATGGGTATAGCGCACCTGAATCAGCGGCACATTGTCATTTAAATAGAACGACAGCCAGCCGCTCTCTTCGCGGGCGTAAAGCTGAGTCTGAACCGTGAAATCACGTAGCTCAGCGGCAATATCCAGCGTTCTGTCGAGCCACAGGCTCAGGCAGGCAAGCAGTTGTGTTCGCTGGCCAAAGCCCACCAGATCGGGGGATTCCAGCTCAATTTGCAGGTTTTCGCCCTGGTTATAGCGGGTGTGATACAGGGCGCGCAGATCGTCAAGGAACGGCTGGAGCGGCCAGACCGCCGGGCTTTCCAGCTCTAGCGACGGACGACAGCGTTGCAGCCGCGCCATCGCTTCTTCACCTTCACGCCAGGCGGCATCCAGCGCCAGATTGCTGTGATCGTCGCCATTTAAACGACGCGCGGCGGCCAGCATATTGATCGGGCAATTGAGTTGCACCAGCGCGGCGTCCAGCGATTCGCGGATCGCCGCCAGCAATTTACCGCTGGTTATCTGCTGCTTCAGGCGATCAAGACGCCCCTGTTCCTGCTGCTGCTGCTGCTGGGTATTGTCGGTGATCACCACCAGCGTGCGCGGCACGGCGCTATCAATAAAGTAGCGGCCCACTTCTTCACTGACGCCCGGCAGTGCCCAGCAGGTAACAGACAACCAGCGCACGGTGCCGCGCAGCGCTACCGGCAGTACCAGGCCCTGCGCCAGCTCCGCCTTATGGGCGGAAAAATTGAGTTCGGTGAGCAGCTCTTTACCGCCGCAATCGGCGCAAAAGGTTTTGTAGGCGAGGTTATCCATCACCACCTGATCGCGTTCATCCACCACTACCACCGCCGCCGGAATGTTATTCAAAACGGCTTCGGTCAGCGTCATATGATTGCGCAGCCGTTGTTCCAGCGCGTAGCTGGTGCTGATGTCGCGCTGAATCGCCAGGTAATGTTCGAGTTTGCCGAACCCATTAAACAGTGGGGTGATGTCGATCTCCACCAGAAACAGGCTGCCGTCGCGGCGACGATTGATCAGTTGCCCGCGCCACGGCCGGTGTTGCAGCAAGGTGTGCCACATATCCTGGTAGATTTCACGCGGCGTCTGTTTGCTGGCAAGCAGGCGCGGGTTTTGCTGCAACAACTCTTCCAGCTCATACCCCGACTGGCGGCAAAACGCGGGGTTGGCATACAGAATGTGGGCATCGGCATCGGTCAGTGAAATCGCGACGGGAGCCTGTTCAACCATGGTGAAAAACAACCCGGGATGCTGTTGTGAGAGCGCTCCGGCGATCTCGGCGGGCGCTGCGGCGTCCATCATCATATTCAGGGTCATCACAAACTCCTGTGGTCAACATGGGAATGTCGCAGTTATGACAATTTGTGCCACCTGTCGACTTTCGTCCGAACATAAATGGACGCTCATTAACCATGCAAAGTGTGCGCCTTTGGCCCTTGTTACTTGCTGTAATATTGATCCAGATCCCTGTTTGCCGCCGATTTTTAGCCTTTTGCCCTCTGGCTGTGCGCGGCAGCGGGCAAATGGGTGGATAAAAAAGCGCCGCTCTGGTGCATAACTGGCCAATACAGTGCAGCCATTGCCCGACAAAAAAACTGGCACAGCCTTCGCAATATCTCCGGTGATAGCCGCCTGTTCAGGGCGGATTCATACTTTTTCTCACAGGAGCACGCGATGGCTAACATTGGAATTTTTTTCGGTACCGATACGGGCAAAACCCGCAAGATTGCCAAAATGATCCACCAAAAACTGGGTGCGGCGGCCGATGCGCCGGTGAATATCAACCGTACCGATCTCGACACGTTTCTTTCCTATCCGGTACTGCTTCTGGGGACGCCGACGCTCGGCGACGGGCAACTTCCAGGGCTGGATGCGGGATGTGAGGAGGCGTCATGGGGAGAGTTTGTCGCTCAGCTTGATAGTCACAGCCTGAGCGGCAAAACCGTGGCGCTGTTCGGTCTTGGCGATCAGGTGGGTTACCCGGATAACTTTGTCAGCGGCCTGCGCCCGCTGTATGACGCGCTGAAAAACAGCGGGGCGCAGATTGTCGGCCACTGGCCGAATAAAGGCTATGAATTCAATGCCTCATCGGCGCTGGAAGCGGATAAATTTGTCGGCTTAGCGATCGATCAGGACAATCAGTATGACCTGACCGACGAGCGCCTGGATGCCTGGCTGGAAACGCTTAAGCCGGTGTTTTTGTAAGTGATATGGCCGGGTAACACTGTGTTTACCCGGCATTGTTGTTCTGAGGGTGAAATTACCCCGTCTCCACGCTACGGGCTAACGTCGCCAGCCACTGGCGCTGGTATTGCTGCTGGTTTTGGCGAACCAAATAGCTTCGTGCTTTTTCCAGCGCCTCCGCCTGCGGCATCGGCGCAGCGTCACGG
>JAFACP010000446.1 GCA_023425455.1 Pseudomonadota bacterium
CCTGGGTACCGTACCAGTGTTCGCCCGTAGCCACCTGCTCAATATCGAGCGTCGGGCGCATGCGGTGCACGAAATCTTTAAACAGGTGGTGGGTTTCGTTTAGATCTTCACGAAACTTCTGCCGCCCCTCTTCGGTGTTTTCACCCAGCAACGTCAGCGTCCGTTTGTACTGCCCGGCGGTGTGCAGCTCAATATCGATCTCTTTATTTTTCAGGAAGCGGTTAAAGTTCGGGATCTGCGCCACCACGCCAATAGAGCCGATAATCGAGAACGGCGCCGCCACAATGTTGTCCGCCACGCAGGCCATCATATAGCCCCCGCTGGCAGCGACTTTATCGACGGCGACCGTCAGCGGGATCTGCTTATCTCGCAGACGCTGAAGCTGCGAGGCCGCCAGACCATAACCATGTACGACGCCGCCCGGGCTTTCCAGACGAACCACGACCTGGTCCTGCGCTTTCGCGACCGCCAGTACCGCCGTCACCTCTTCGCGCAGGGACAACACTTCATGGGCATCCATACTGCCTTTAAAGTCGAGGACATAGACGCGGGGTTTTGCCTCACTCTGCGGCGCGTTCAGCTTTGCCTTCGCTTTTGCCGCTTTGGCGTCCAGCTTGTGCTTTTTCTTCTGCGCTTTTAGCCATAGCTTTTGCTGGTGAGCATCCAGCAGGGCCAGAGACATCTCCTCCTGCATCTCTTGATACTGCTCGCTCAGGCGGGTGATGCGCAGTTCACCACGCTGACGCTTGCGCTGCGTCAGGTTAACGATCAGGATCGCGATAACGGCAATAGCCACCACTACCGTCGCGATTTTGGCTAAAAACAACCCATATTGAGAAAGTAATTCCACACGTTCCACCTTGATTTAACCACCATTCTTTCACGCCAGTGTACAGCAGGCCTGCGCAGGCGTCTCGTTTGTGACGCGACCTGTGCGAGGCGCCTTCAGAAACGGTCATCAGCAGGCAAAATAATTGCAAATTGTTAATTTCGCCGCGTTGTCTCCGGTAGACTGATTGAATTCTGATGGCGTTTCGGGCATAAAGCCGAAAAGTCATATAAAGAAGGCGCCACAGACAGGCCGTGCGCCCGAGGAGTCACCGTGCATTATCAACCACAAAACGATCTGCTGCAGCAGCGGATAATTCTTGTCACCGGCGCCAGCGACGGCATTGGACGTGAAGCGGCGCTGACCTACGCCCGCTATGGCGCACATGTCATTCTGCTTGGTCGTAGCGAAGAAAAGCTTAAGCGCGTGGCAGGCGAGATAGAAAACGCGGGCGGCGCTCCCGCCCCCTGGTACACCCTCGACTTGCTCACCTGTACACCGGCGTCATGCCAGGCGCTTGCCCGGCGCATCAGCGCGCATTACCCGCGTCTGGACGGGGTACTGCATAATGCTGGTCTGCTCGGTGAGGTATGCCCGATGGATGAACAAGATCCTGAGATCTGGCAGCAGGTTATGCAGGTCAACATCAATGGCACCTTTTTCCTGACTCAGGCTTTGCTTCCTTTATTACTGAATTCGGAATCCGGGTCGCTGGTCTTTACCTCATCCAGCGTTGGCCGTCAGGGGCGCGCGAACTGGGGCGCTTACGCGGTCTCGAAGTTCGCCACCGAAGGGATGATGCAGGTCCTGGCCGAGGAGTATCAAAGCCGTCATCTGCGCGTCAATTGCATTAATCCGGGAGGGACTCGTACCAAAATGCGCGCCAGCGCCTTCCCGGATGAAGATCCGCAAAAGCTGAAAACGCCGGCAGATATCATGCCGCTCTATCTCTGGCTGATGGGCGATGACAGCCGACGCAAGACCGGAATGACCTTTGATGCCCAGCCCGGGCGCAAACCGGGGATCGCGCAATGAGTGAAGAACGTCATCAACAGCGCCAGCAGCGTCTGAAGGAACAGGTCGATGCCCGCATTGCCGCCGCGACGGATGAACGCGGGATCGTCATGGTGTTTACAGGTAACGGAAAAGGGAAAACCACCGCCGCATTTGGTACCGCCACCCGGGCGGTAGGCCATGGGCAAAAAGTGGGGGTGATCCAGTTTATTAAAGGGGAATGGCCGAACGGCGAGCGTAATTTACTGGCACCGCATGGCGTGGAATTTCAGGTGATGGCGACCGGGTTTACCTGGGACACCCAGAACCGTGAAACGGACACGGCTGCCTGCCTCGCCGTCTGGGAGCACGCCAGACGCATGCTGGCAGATCCTCAGCTTAATCTGGTGTTACTCGACGAGATAACTTACATGGTGGCTTATGACTATCTGCCGCTGCAGTCGGTGCTGGATGCGTTAGCTCATCGCCCCGCACACCAGAGCGTAATTATCACCGGACGCGGCTGTCACCGGGAGATTCTGGAGATCGCCGATACCGTCAGCGAGTTACGCCCCGTGAAGCATGCCTTTGACGCGGGCGTGAAGGCGCAGATCGGCATTGATTACTGACAAAAAAGCCCGGTGAATTAACCGGGCTTTCATTATCAACCGTTGCTGTTACGGCTGCCTGAGCGGCGATTATTGCTCACCTGGCTGTGACGCTTCACCGCGCGACGGATCTGATTCGCCTTCATACGACGACGATCTTTTTCCACCGCCACCTTTGAGGTCGTCTCCGGCGTCAGGCCAACCAGCTCACGCAGATAGTTGGTCTGGGTCAGATCCAGCTCGGTATAACCCCCACGCGGCAATCCTTTCGGCAGCAGAATGTCGCCATAGCGAACGCGGATCAGACGGCTTACCTGCACGCCGACCGCTTCCCACAGGCGACGAACTTCGCGGTTACGCCCTTCCGTCAGCGTGACGTTGTACCACTGGTTAATGCCTTCGCCACCGGTAAATTTGATGGTTTTAAACGCAGCCGGGCCATCTTCCAGCTGAACACCGCGCGACAGATCGCGCAGCTTGTTTTCATCGACCTGGCCAAAAACACGAACCGCATATTCACGTTCAACTTCACGGCTTGGGTGCATCAGGCGGTTGGCCAGCTCCCCGTCCGTTGTAAACAGCAGCAGGCCGCACGTGTTCACGTCCAGACGCCCTACCGCTATCCAGCGCGCGCCGCGCAGTTTTGGTAAACGGTCAAACACCGTCGGGCGACCTTCCGGATCGTTGCGGGTGCACAACTCGCCTTCCGGCTTATAGTAGGCCAGCACGCGACAGATCTGTTCTGCGGACTCTTTCACCGAAATAAGATGGCCATCGATACGGATCTTTAAACCCGGTACGATTTCTACGCGGTCACCCAGGGTGGCGATTTTACCGTCCACGCTCACGCGTCCCGCTTCGATAATGGCTTCGATTTCACGGCGTGAGCCGTGGCCGGCACGCGCCAGCACTTTCTGTAATTTCTCGCTCATTGAGCTTCCTCAGGTGTCGCCTTCACAGGCGTCTGGTATACTTTCAAAAACAACGAGTTAGCAACAATAGCAACGTAACTCACTGATATGTAACTAATTCATGGTACACAGCATGGCAAACAATATGTCACACAAGCTGTCACACACAATGATTCGTGGGCGCACATACTACACTAACTTTAGACTAAATGATTCAACAAGTTTCGCCCTCCCGGGACCCGGCGCTAACTGAGCGAAACAGGCCGCGATTCGGGCGTCGATTTCTCGTCTTTATAAGCATATGCG
>JAFACP010000463.1 GCA_023425455.1 Pseudomonadota bacterium
CCCCAGAACATGCTGGTGCCCATAAGCGAGAAGCGGGTCTCCCCGTTGCGCCACAGCACGCGGCAGGCCATGAAGAAGCTGGCGGTCATCGGCGTAAAGCGCCACGATGCTCCCGGACGCGCCACCGGCAGCGTCGGGATAAACAGGTTAGCGATCACCGCACCACCGTATACCAGCGCACACACGCCGAGCGCCGCCAGCACGTGCCAGTCGGCAAGTATGCCGCCAGCCACAGAGCCCGTCAGGATCGCAGCAATGGTCGATGATTCCATCAGGCCATTGGCTTTCACCAGCTTATCGCCGGTGGTCAACTCCCCCAGGATGCCGTATTTGGCCGGCGAGTAAGCCGCCGCGCCAATCCCCACCAGCGTATAGCCGATAAAGGGGTTAAAGCCGAAGCAGATACTGGCGGCCCCCACAAGCTTCAGGCCGTTCGCAAACATCATCACCCGGCCTTTGGGAAAACTATCCGCCACCTGCCCCACGAAAGGCGCAAAAATAATGTAAGCACCCACAAACACCATCTGCAGGATCGGCTGGCTCCAGTCGGGGTAAAACTCGGCTTTCAGCAGCGCCAGGGTGGCGAACAGCAGAGCGTTGTCGCCAAACGCAGAGAGAAACTGGGCGGCGATCACCGCCATCATGCCCTTCGACCAGATTGACGTGTTAGTGTGCACTGACTCACGCATTGTGCTGTTCCGCCTCTTCAACCATGCCTTTAAGGGTCACAAAGTCGGGTTTACCGCTTCCCAGAACCGGAAGTTGTTTGAGATAGCGAATGTCGCGCGGTACCGCCAGCTCAGGTATGCCGTGGCTGCGGGCATACTGCAGCAGCGCGTCGCGTCGGAGATCGCTGTCGGTCGTGAAGAGCACCAGCGCTTCGCCTTTGCTGGCATCACTTTTCACCACTGTCGCATGCAGTTTGTCGGCAGAGACGGCTGTCGCCAGCTGCTCAACCATCTCCAGCGAGACCATCTCGCCGGCAATCTTGGCGAAGCGTTTTGCCCGACCGCAGATCTGTGCATAGCCCTGCTCGTCAAAGCGCACAATATCGCCGGTGTCATACCAGCCCGTCTCCACCTCACCGTCGATGTTTTCTGCCGCTGGCGCCTCCAGTACCCCCGGGTTCTCCACCCGCAGATACCCGTTCATCACGTTCGGTCCTTTCAGCTGCAGACGGCCGCCCTCCTCAATGCCCGGAACCGCCAGCAGTCGCGCATCCATCGCCGGGAGAATACGCCCGACCGTGCCAGGTTTCGCCGCCATCGGCACGTTAATCGACACCACCGGCGCACACTCCGTCACGCCATAGCCTTCCAGAATGCGCAGGCCGAATTTGTCCTGCCAGATCTGCCGCGTGCTGTCCTGCAGTTTTTCCGCACCGGCGACCACGTAGCGCACGCGGTAGAAGTCATACGGGTTGGCGAACCGGGCATAGTTGCCGAGGAAGGTCGATGTCCCGAACAGCACGGTGCAGTTCCGGTCATAGACCAGCTCAGGGACAACACGGTAGTGCAGCGGGCTTGGGTAGAGGAAGACTTCGGCGCCGGTCAACAGCGGAGTAAACAGGCCAACCGTCAGGCCGAAAGAGTGGAACAGCGGCAGCGCCGACATAAAGCGATCGTTCGCCGTAAAATCGGCAATGGTTTTAATCTGCTCGACGTTGGCCAGCAGGCTTTTGTGGCTGTGAACCACGCCTTTCGGGTTCCCCTCCGACCCCGAAGTGAAGAGGATGATCGCATCGTCTTCCGGCTGCTGCTTAACCTGGGCCAGACGCGGCATCAGCAGATGGGCGAATATCCACAGCTTATCGCCCGTCGTCACCTCTGCTTTAAGATCTTCCAGAAATACCCAGCGCACTTGCGTCAGCTGTTCCGGCAGGTGCCACAGTTTGCCTTTATCCAGGAACTGACGGGAGGTGAAAATGGTGTTGATCTGCGCCGCGGTAATCGCGCTTGTCAGCCCTTTGACGCCAGCGGTGTAGTTCATCATCGCCGGGATACGCCCGCGGGAGACTGCGCCAAAAATCACCGCGGCGCTGATAGCGGCGTTAGGCAGCATCAGGCCTATTTTTTCGCCACGCTGGCTGTATTTCTCCAGAATACGGCCAACGAACAGCGTTTTGGTCAGCAGCGTGTGGTAGGTATCCGGCGTGAAGTTTATGTCTTCAATGCAGTTTTTCTTCGCACCATAACGGTTGCGGGCCGCAAGCAGAGACTCATACAGCGTTTCACGCGGGCGGACCGCCATGCGCGCTTCCATCATTATCTGATGCAGCATCTCACCGGCGATTTTACGGCGATCGCGCGCACGTGGTGCATCGGGCATCGGAAGCGACGCGGGCGGCAGAATATGCAGCGTGATTTTTGGCAACAGACGCTGCTTCACCAGCCCCTTCAGGCGGCTGAAAAAGGTAAGCTCCGCCCCTTCAATGCGCAGCGGAACCACCGTGGCCTTCGACTTTGCGGCGACAAACCCCGCCCCGTCGTAGATTTTCATCAGCGAACCGGTGACCGAGATCCGCCCTTCGGGGAAGATCACCACCGGACGCCCCTGCTCCACCAGGCGCACCAGATGTTTAATCATCATCGGTTTTGTCGGGTCGAGCGGAACAAAATCGATCAACGGCGCCAGCCAGCGCATAAACCACCGCTGGCTGATGGAGGTATACACCGCAAAGACCGGACGCACGGGCAGAAACAGCGCCAGCAGAATGCCGTCGATAAACGAGACATGATTCGGTGTGATAAGCACGCGTTCGCCGTTAAGCGCCTGGACATCGCCAGTGATGCGGATGCGAAAGAGGAGACGGAACAGTGTACGGAAGAACCCAAAAAGCATTTCAACTCCCTTGCCAGCCAGTATGAAGGGTTACGCTAAATGAGGGCAGATTACACGAGAAGTGAAGCAGGAGCGACAGCTAAAACCAGACGAAAAAAAACCTGCGCATCCGCGCAGGCTGGTGCAAGAGATGAGTACAGACTGCGTACTAAGAATTCTCACCAATCAATACCTCTGGGATCTTGATTGTGGCCGTTCGCCAACGGCTTCGCCAGCGGGAAAACGCAAGGGAATGAGCCTAAGTGCAACCAGGTGTGAATATTCTCGGTTACTGTTACAGGTTGAATAGCAGGCAAAAAAAACCTGCGTATAAACGCAGGCTGGTGTAAGTCGTGTTAATCAACCGCGGTTGATTCCACCTATCAATACCTCTGGGATCTCGACTGTAGCAATCCGCTTCTCATCCCGGCTAGCGGACAATCGCAACAGCCTGAGGCAAAGTGTAACCAAAGGTTCAGATTGACATTCTTCTGACATCTCTCGCCGTGTAACGCTTCCACCCTCCGGGTATGTTCTGCATCACGTTTGTTGATGGTCAACACGCCCTTCCCTTGAATGCGTAACGCTTTTCCGCAACACTAACGGGTGTGTAAACGCTTACCCCTAATAAGAAGGTATTAAATGGCGACAATTAAGGATGTGGCCCGCCTGGCAGGCGTCTCCGTCGCGACGGTTTCGCGAGTGATTAACAATTCGCCAAAAGCCAGTGACGCATCACGCCAGGCAGTGCAAAACGCCATGGAAGCCCTGAACTACCATCCGAATGCCAACGCCCGCGCGCTTGCCCAGCAGTCAACCGACACCATCGGCCTGGTGGTGGGCGATGTCTCCGATCCCTTTTTCGGCGCCATGGTAAAAGCCGTAGAGCAGGTCTCTTACCAGACCGGTAATTTTCTGCTGATCGGCAATGGCTACCATAATGAACAAAAAGAACGGCAGGCGATCGAACAGCTGATCCGCCACCGCTGCGCCGCGCTGGTGGTGCATGCCAAAATGCTTCCCGATGATGAGCTAACCCATCTGATGAAGCAGATCCCGGGCATGGTGTTGATTAACCGAATTATTCCCGGCTTTGAAAAACGCTGCGTGGCGCTCGACGACCGCTACGGCGCCTGGCTTGCCACCCGTCACCTGATCCAGCAGGGTCATACCCGGATAGGCTACCTCTGTTCCAACCACCCGATCTCTGACGCGGAGGATCGCCTGCAGGGCTATTACGACGCGTTACGCGAGAACGGTCTGCCCTGCAATGACCGCCTCGTGGCGTACGCCGAGCCAGACGAGAGCGGCGGCGAGCAGGCGATGACGGAGCTGTTGGGACGCGGACGTAATTTTACCGCCGTGGCAAGCTATAACGACTCCATGGCCGCTGGCGCGATGGGGGTGTTAAATGACAATGGGATCGACGTCCCGTCCGGGATCTCGCTGATTGGCTTTGACGACGTACTGGTCTCTCGCTACGTGCGCCCTCGCCTGACCACCGTACGCTACCCTATCGTGACGATGGCCACCCAGGCCGCCGAGCTGGCGCTGGCGCTGGCCGGGCAACGCCAGCCGCCGGCTATCACCCACCTGTTCAGCCCAACCTTAGTGCGTCGTCACTCCGTGGCGCAGCCCGCTGAAGGTGCTAACGAATAGCGGTACAGATGTACCGTTTTATTCGGGTATTCCAGCGCATCACCGACATACTGCCAGCCGTAACGTTCGTAGAAGTCGCGGCAGGCAGACCAGAGATGCAGTTCAGCATACCCGGCGCGCGCGGCCCACTCCTGCACATATTGCTGAAGTTGACCCGCCAGACCCTTGCCGCGTGCAGCGTCATCGACGTACAGCGCCGCCAGCCACGGGCAGAGATCCTGTCGGCTGATGAGGTCGCAGCGCCAGAGTCCTGCCGTCCCCAGCAGCCGCTGTCCCTCAACGGCGATAAACGTCAGCGGCAACGCGTCCGGCGTCTGACTGTGCGTGATAATGCTCGCAAAAAACGCGCGCGGCAGACCGTCGCCAAACGCCTGCCAGATCCAGTCCGTGACCTGTTCAGCAAACTGCGGCGCGCTATACAGCGGCACAATCGTCACACCAGTCGTCACACCAGTTTCCCCTGAAACAGAGGCACTGACTCAAACAGATAGCCGTCAAAATCGGGCGCGTCTTCGTCAGACAGCTCCAGCAGGCTTTTTTTGACGTTTTCGAGGTGCTGGAACATCGCCTGCCATGCGCCCATCACGTCGCGACGACGTAACGCCGCGAGAATGGTTTGCCGGTCACCCAGCCATTTAAGACGCCAGGCACGGCTGGCGATATGCACGTTAAACTGCTGCCACAGCGGGCTGCTGTCCATGTGGTGCCAGACGCTTTCGACCGTCGCCAGCAGCATCTGGTTTTGCGTTGCGCCCGCCAGCACCAGATGGAACATCTTATTGTTGTCCTGACTGTTGTCGTTGGCGGCAATCGCACGCTGCTCCTGTTCGATAATACGGCGCAGATTATCGATATCGGCGCGCGTCGCCATTTTGGCGGCGAAGGCAGCGATATTGCTTTCGAGCAGCTGGCGCGCCTGTAAAATTTCGAACGGGCCAACGTCGCTGTTGAGAAAGCGTTCTTCCTCATTTTCGTGCTCGTCTGGAATGCGCATCACGTAGACGCCTGATCCCTGGCGGATATCCACCGTGCCCTGCAGCTCCAGCATCAGCAGAGCCTCCCGGACAATGGTGCGGCTCACGCCATAGGTCTCGGCAATATTACGTTCCGGCGGCAGGCGCGAACCAACGGGATAGTGTCCCTGGATAATTTGCGCCCGTAAATCCTCGCCAATTTCCTGGTACTGTTTTTTTTCCGGCAGGATGACAGCCTTATCCACGTTTTCACCTGTTAATCAGTTAATACGCAGGCCGGGCGTCCCCCCGGCCAGTTTGCGCGTTATTTTACCAGAACCCTTCCGCTTTTTGCCTACTTCCATTCATCATCAACGCAGAGCGTGAGCACGCGCGTATCCCGAAGCTGACGGAACCAGGCGGCCGACCGCTTGGCGCGGCGGGCGCGATCGTTCTGCAGATCGATTTCGATAAGCCCGTAACGGTTTTTAAAGGCATTCATTGGCGAGACATTATCGGTGAAGGCCCACAGCATATAGCCATGGCAGTTTGCCCCCTCTTCCCGCGCCAGCAGCGTGTAGTAGAGATGCTCACGGATAAACGCGATCCGGTAGCTGTCCTCAATCACCCCGTCACTATTGCGAAACCGCGCTTCGTTCTCCACGCCCATACCGCTCTCCGCCACAAACCAGTCGATATTGCGGTACTCATTTTTAATCCGCATCGCCATATCGTAGATAATACGCGGGTAAATCTCCCAGCCGCGGGAAGTATTCATCCGCCGCCCCGGCAGTTCAAACGGCTCATAGTAGTAAGCCGGGTGGAAAGGCGTGTCCGGGTGCCAGGCGCGGGAAGGCGCTTTTACCCGGTGCGGATAATAGAGGTTGATCCCCAGCTCATCGACGGTGTTATCCGCAATCAGCGCCAGCTCTTCCTGAGTGTAGTCCCACGCTACCTGGTGCTGCGCCAGCAGGGTGAGGAGCGCCTGTGGATAGTGCCCGTGCACCAGCGGATCAAGGAACACGCGGTTGTAAAACAGATCGTAACGCTCGGCGGCCAGCACGTCATGCGCCGCCTGCGAGCGCGGGTAGGTCACTTCAGGGTTGAGAATACAGCCGACGGTGCCGGCGTAGCCTTTTTCACGAAACAGCTTCACCACCTTCGCCGTCGCCAGCACCTTATGGTGGTTCCATTGCATCCAGGTGTGGGTGTTCTGCTCATACGGCCAGCGCAGCGCGTCCAGGTAGACGCGCGTTTGTACCACAATCGGCTCATTGAAGGTAAACCAGCGTCTTACTTTGCCGTGGTAGCGTTCAAAGACCTTCTCTGCATAGCGAACGAACAGCTCAACAACGTGCTTAGATGCCCAGCCGCCGTATGTTTCCAGCAGCACGCCAGGCAGTTCGTAATGCTCAAGGCAGATCATCGGCTCAATGCCCTGACGCTGCATCTCGTCAAACAGCGCGTCGTAATAGGCCGCGTACTCGTCGTCCACCGTCACCTGTTCATAGTCGGTCAGGAAACGCGACCAGTTGATAGAGGTGCGATAGTGCGTCAGTCCCGCCTGTTTCATCAGCGCGACATCTTCCCGGAAGCGGTTGATAAAATCGGTCGCCACCGCCGGGCCATAGCCGTTATGCCAGACATGACGGTCGTTTTTGTACCACAGGTCAAGCCACGAATCCTGGCCCGGCTTTTTGCCGCTCCAGCCCTCCGTTTGCCAGGCCGATGCGGCCGCGCCGAGAATGAAATCCTGCGGAATGGTTATCTGTTTTTGGCTCATATCATCCTCATGCGCTTTCAGCAGACTGCTGCAGCGCGGCCTGTTCCGCACGACGCGAGGCAATCTTCACGAACGGTAAATAGATAAGAACGGCGGTCAGGATGCAGATAAGCTGGGTGATCACCGCGCCCATTGAGCCGGCGGTAGAAAGCCAGGCGTTAATCAGCGGCGGCGTCGTCCACGGCACCATCACCACGGCTTTTCCGGCAAAACCGGTCACCGTGGCGAAGTAGCCGATGGAGCCGGTCGCCAGCG
>JAFACP010000012.1 GCA_023425455.1 Pseudomonadota bacterium
GATCGACAAATACCGTACCCGACACCATCAAAGTGCATAACAACAAAACCCTACAAGCGAGGAAGAGAAGATGCGTTTGAAACCCTTAGTGACCGCGCTCTGTGCTGGCGCTCTGCTTGCCGCTACGCCGTTTGCGCAGGCAAAAGATCTGAAATCCATCGGCGTGACGGTGGGCGATCTGGCTAACCCGTTCTTCGTCCAGATCACCAAAGGTGCCGAACTGGAAGCCCGCAAACTGGCAGGGGATAACGTCAAGGTGACGCTGGTTTCCAGCGGTTACGATCTCGGCCAACAGGTGGCGCAGATCGACAACTTTATCGCCGCGAAGGTGGACATGATTATCCTCAACGCCGCCGACTCGAAAGGGATCGGCCCGGCGGTAAAACGGGCGAAAGAGGCCGGGATCGTGGTGGTGGCGGTTGACGTGGCGGCGGAAGGGGCCGACGCGACCATCACCTCAGATAACACCCAGGCGGGGGAGATGGCCTGTAAGTACATCACCGACCGCCTGAACGGCAAAGGCAACGTGGTGATCATCAACGGACCACCGGTCTCTGCGGTACAGAACCGGGTGGAAGGCTGCCAGACCGAGTTTAAAAAACACCCGGATATCAAGGTGCTTTCCGACAACCAGAACGCCAAAGGCAGCCGTGAAGGCGGGCTGGAGGTGA
Source organism: Pseudomonadota bacterium (assembly GCA_023425455.1). GTDB lineage: Bacteria > Pseudomonadota > Gammaproteobacteria > Enterobacterales > Enterobacteriaceae > Enterobacter. The sequence continues at coordinate 672 of JAFACP010000012.1, forward strand.
TGACCTCACTGCTGGCGGCCAATCCGAAGATCGACGGCGTGTTCGCAATTAACGATCCGACGGCGATCGGCGCCGATCTGGCGGCCAAACAGGCGCAGCGTAACGAATTCTTTATTGTCGGCGTGGATGGTTCACCGGACGGTGAAGAGGCGCTGAAGCGCGAGAACTCGCTGTTTGTGGCGACGCCCGCGCAAGATCCGCAGGTGATGGCGGCAAAAGCGGTGGAGATCGGCTATGACATTCTCCAGGGCAAACCGGCGCCGAAAGAGCCGGTGCTGATCCCGGTGACGATGATCGATAAAAAGAACGTCGGCAGCTATAAGGGGTGGACGGTGAAATAAGCCGGCGTGGTCTGGTCCCCTTCCCCGCAGCGCCGGTGGAAGGGGGAATGACGTTCACCTCAGTCAGGAGTCCTTATGAAACGCTCCGAAATCAACGAAATCCTTGGCCATACGCGGCAATTTTTTTCTCAGCACGATGTCCATCTGCCGCCCTTTGCCAGCTTTCCACCGACCCAGTGGCAGCGGCTTGACCCGCACGCGTGGCGCGAAGTCTTCGAGCTCAGGCTGGGCTGGGACGTCACCGCTTTCGGCGGCAACAACTTTGCCGCGCAGGGGCTGACGCTGTTTACCCTGCGCAACGGCTCCCCCAACGGCGTGCCCTGGGAAAAGTGCTATGCCGAAAAGATCATGCACGTCCGTGACGGCCAGGTGACGCCGATGCATTTCCACTGGCGTAAACGCGAGGACATTATCAATCGCGGGGGTGGAAACCTGATCGTCGAGCTGTGGAACGCCGGCGCGCAGGAGGAGACCGAAAATACCGACGTCACGGTGGCCATCGACGGCTGCCTGCAGACCCATGCTCCCGGCAGCCAGCTACGCCTGCAGCCCGGCGAGAGTATCTGCCTGACGCCCGGTCTGTATCACAGCTTCTGGGGCGAACGCGGCTTTGGCGATGTGCTGGTCGGCGAAGTCTCATCGGTCAACGACGATGAGCACGATAACCACTTCTTACAGCCGCTTTCCCGCTACAACAATATCGAAGAGGATGAACCGGCGGTGCTGGTGCTGTGCAACGAGTACAACCTGTTTCGCATATAAGGAGTGAATGATGCCCTTGATTTCTCTTGCCGACGGTCTTGAGCACGCCAGGAAGCAGCGCTACGCGCTGGGTGCGTTTAATGTTCTCGACTCCCATTTCCTGCGGGCGCTGTTTGCCGCCGCAAAGCAGGAACGTTCGCCTTTTATTATCAACATCGCAGAAGTGCATTTTAAGTACGTTTCGCTGGATTCGCTGGTGGAGGCCGTCCGCTTCGAAGCCGCCCGGCACGACATTCCGGTGGTGCTTAACCTCGACCACGGCCTGCATTTTGACGCCGTCGTCCGGGCGCTGCGCTTAGGGTTCAGCTCGGTGATGTTTGATGGCTCCCCCCTCAGCTATGAAGAAAATATTCGCCAGACGCGGGAAGTGGTGAAGATGTGCCACGCGGTTGGCGTCTCGGTTGAGGCGGAGCTGGGCGCGGTTGGTGGAGATGAGGGCGGCGCACTGTATGGCCATGCGGATGAAGCCTGTTTTACCGACCCGCAGCTGGCGCGCGACTTTGTCGATCGCACCGGGATTGACGCCCTGGCGGTTGCCATCGGCAATGCGCACGGCAAATACAGGGGAGAGCCGAAGCTTGATTTCCCGCGTCTGGATGCCATTCGTCAGCAGACCGGTCTGCCGCTGGTGCTGCACGGCGGCTCGGGGATTAGCGACGCCGATTTTCGCCGCGCCATTGAGCTTGGGATCCATAAAATCAATTTCTACACCGGCATGTCGCAGGCCGCGCTGGCGAGCGTTGAACAGCGTATGGCGCAGCGCCAGCCGCTGTACGACGAGTTTGCCGAGCTGCTGCTGGGTATTGAAGAGGCCATCACCGATACGGTGGCCGGACAGATGCGCATTTTCGGCAGCGCGGGGCAGGCATAATGGAACGTCAGGGAATTATCGCCGCCGGCAATATGCTGGTGGATCATGTCCATCAGATCGTGCAGTGGCCGGAGCGCGGCTGGCTGGCGGAGATTACCCACAGCGAGCGCTCCACCGGCGGCGCGCCGCTGAACGTGCTGCTGACGCTGGCGAAAATGCATACCGGCCTGCCGCTGCAGGCGGTGGGGCTGCTTGGCGAAGACAGCGACGGCGACTATATTCTGGCGATGCTCGACCAGTACCACGTCAACCGCCAGCGCGTGCAGCGTACCACCTTTGCTCCGACGTCGATGTCTCAGGTGATGACCGACCCCAGCGGCCAGCGCACCTTTTTCCATTCGCCGGGTGCCAACCGCCTGCTGGATCTGCCTGCCTTTGATCGCCTTGATAGCACGATGAAAATCTTCCACCTTGGCTATCTGCTGCTGCTCGACAGCCTGGATATGGCGGATGAGGAATTTGGCACGCGCAGTGCGCGACTGCTGGCGCAGATGCGCGATCTCGGCTATGAAACCTCGCTCGACCTGGTCTCCCGCAAGGGCGATCCGCGCTATCAGCCGCTGGTGCTTCCCACCCTGTGTCACCTCGATTATCTGGTGATCAACGAGCTGGAGGCGGGGGAATTTAGCGCGCTGGAGATGCGCGACGCCGATGATGCGCCGCATATCGACCATATTGCGCAAGCGGCGGCAAAACTGCTGGCGGCGGGCGTCAGGCAGCGGGTGGTGATCCACTGCCCTGAATGGGCGTGGGGGGAAGCGCCGGGGGAGACAGGGCGCTGGATCCCGTCATGGCGGCTGGAGCCGCATGAAATTATCGGCAGCGTCGGTGCCGGAGATGCGTTTTGCGCAGGGTTCTTATACGGCTGCCATGAAGGCTGGACGCTCGGCGACAGCATTACGCTGGCGCACGCCTGCGCCCGGGCAAGCCTGCTGGCGGCCAACGCCATTGATGGTGCGAAGACGCTGCCCGAGCTGCAGGCCTGTATCAGGGCGCGCGGCTAGGCCGCCTGCTCATGGTGGGAGACGTCGGTGGCAAACACGTACCCCAGCCCGCGAATGGTTTTAATCAGCGCGGGCTGATGCGGGTTGACCTCTATCTTGCGGCGCAGGCGCATAATTAAGACGTCGATGGTTCTGTCGAACACCTCCGCGCTTTCGCTGTGGGTGAGCTCCAGCAGCTGTTCACGGCTCAGCACCCGCCGGGCGTTTTGCGCCAGCGCCAGCAGCAGGCCGTATTCGCCCTGGGTCAGCGCCACGGCGTTGCGCTGCGGATCGCTCAGTTCGCAGCGGGTGGTGTCCAGCGTCCAGCCGTTAAAGGCCATTCCCGCCCCGCGCGGTACGCTGATTTCAGCGCTCAGTGCCCCGGTCCGGCGGAGCACCGCCTTGACGCGCGCCACCACCACGCGCGGGTTGAACGGCTTGGCGATATAGTCGTCCGCCCCCATCTCCAGCCCGACCACCACGTCCGATTCACTGCCCAGCCCCGTCAGCATAATGACCGGCAGCTCAGGACGATGCTTTTGCAGCTGCAGTAACACCTGCAGCCCGTTGATATCCGGCAGCATCATATCCAGCAGCACCAGCGCAATGCCCGGCTCCTGCTGCGCCAGACTCAGCGCCTGCCGGCCGTTATGGCAGACGAGCACGGTAAAGACGTGCTCATTCAGCACGTCCTGCAGCAGTTCGCAAACTGCCGGATCATCATCCACCACCAGAATCGCCGGTTTCATTGCATCACCTGTCAACGGTACATACGTTAAGTCTGATCCATTCTGCAAACGGCTCCAGCCAATTCCATTTATTGATGACGGAAATTCAACCCATGTCACATCCGCGCCCCCCTTCGACACGTCAATTTTGACGATAGCCTGCTTTTCGTCATGATTTTGCCGGGAAATCCCGCGTAAAGTCGGGAAATACCCACAGTAAAAACATGGCATAAAAGCTGCATTAATGAGTGTGAAAGATTCGACTAACTGGAGCAGACTGATGAAAAAAGTCGTAACGGTTTGCCCTTATTGTGCCTCAGGTTGCAAGATCCACCTGGTGGTCGATAACGGTAAAATCGTCCGGGCAGAGGCGGCGCAGGGGAAAACCAACCAGGGGACGCTGTGCCTGAAAGGCTACTATGGCTGGGATTTTATTAACGATACCCAGATCCTGACGCCGCGCCTGAAAACCCCGATGATCCGCCGCGAGCGTGGCGGCAAGCTGGAGTCCGTCTCCTGGCAAGAGGCGCTGGACTATGTCGCCACGCGCCTGAGCGCCATTAAAGCCAAATATGGTCCTGATGCCATTCAGACCACCGGCTCCTCACGCGGCACCGGTAATGAAACCAACTACATAATGCAAAAATTCGCACGCGCCGTTATTGGAACCAATAACGTCGACTGTTGCGCACGCGTTTGACACGGCCCATCGGTTGCAGGTCTGCACCAGTCGGTCGGAAACGGCGCAATGAGTAATGCGATTAACGAGATTGATAACACCGATCTGGTGTTTATTTTCGGCTATAACCCGGCGGATTCTCACCCTATCGTGGCGAATCATGTTATTCGCGCCAAACAGAACGGGGCGAAAATCATCGTCTGCGATCCGCGCAAAATTGAAACCGCGCGCATTGCCGATATGCACATCGCGTTGAAAAACGGCTCGAATATCGCGCTGTTGAACGCCATGGGCCACGTCATTATTGAGGAGAACCTGTACGACCAGGCGTTTGTCGCCACCCGTACGGAAGGTTTTGCAGAGTACCGCAAAATTGTCGAAGGCTATACGCCCGAATCCGTCGAAGCGATAACCGGCGTCAGCGCGCAGACGATCCGCCAGGCCGCGCGGATGTACGCCGGGGCGAAAACGGCCGCGATCCTGTGGGGCATGGGGGTCACCCAGTTCTATCAGGGCGTGGAGACCGTGCGTTCGCTCACCAGCCTCGCCATGCTGACCGGTAATCTCGGGAAAGCGCATGCCGGCGTTAACCCGGTTCGGGGTCAGAATAACGTTCAGGGCGCGTGTGATATGGGCGCGCTGCCGGATACCTATCCGGGCTATCAGTACGTTAAATTCCCGGAAAATCGGGCGAAGTTTGCCAAAGCCTGGGGCGTGGAGAGCCTGCCAGAGCATACGGGGTATCGCATCAGCGAGCTGCCGCACCGCGCGGCGCACGGCGAGGTACGCGCGGCGTACATCATGGGCGAAGATCCGCTGCAAACCGACGCCGAGCTGTCTGCGGTGCGTAAAGGGTTTGAGGATCTTGAGCTGGTGATTGTGCAGGATATCTTTATGACCAAAACCGCAGCGGCGGCGGATGTGATTTTACCGTCGACCTCCTGGGGCGAGCATGAAGGTGTCTACACGGCGGCTGACCGTGGTTTCCAGCGTTTCTTTAAGGCGGTTGAGCCGAAGTGGAACCTGAAAACGGACTGGCAGATCATCAGTGAAATCGCCACCCGGATGGGCTACCCGATGCACTACAACAACACCCAGGAGATCTGGGACGAGCTGCGTCACCTGTGCCCGGACTTCTACGGCGCCACCTACGAAAAAATGGGTGAGCTGGGTTATATCCAGTGGCCGTGTCGGGATACGTCAGAGGCCGACCAGGGCACCTCGTATCTGTTCAAAGAGCAGTTCGACACCCCTAACGGGCTGGCGCAGTTCTTCACCTGCGACTGGGTCGCGCCGATCGACAAGCTCACCGCAGAGTACCCGATGGTGCTCTCCACGGTGCGCGAAGTGGGCCACTACTCCTGTCGCTCAATGACCGGCAACTGCGCCGCGCTGGCGGCGCTGGCGGATGAACCGGGCTACGCGCAAATCAACACCGCTGATGCACAACGCCTCGGCATTGAGGATGACGCGCTGGTGTGGGTGAACTCGCGTAAAGGGCGGATCATTACCCGCGCCCAGGTGAGCGAGCGGCCAAATAAAGGGGCGGTCTATATGACCTACCAGTGGTGGATCGGTGCCTGTAACGAGCTGGTGACGGAGAACTTAAGTCCGATAACCAAAACGCCGGAGTACAAGTACTGCGCGGTACGCGTAGAGCCGATTGCCGATCAACATGCGGCCGAACAGTATGTGATCGACGAGTACAACAAGCTAAAAGCCCGACTGCGCGAAAGCGCTATGGGTTGAGACCGGTCCGTTGCTTGTGATGAGGGGTGAATTTTTCACCCCTTTTTTTCGTGCCGACGGTTGTCCAGGCGCATCTATGCCCGACGTTATCCAGCTCAACAGAATCATCAGCACGCGCCGCGATCGCCACGGCTGCTCATCGCACCACGGTTAGCGGTAACGCTGTTATCTTTTGCCCGCTGTTGAACATAGCGCGCGATACTGACGGCCGTTTTTTCGGTCATGCGGCCATCCTCAGTGACGGGTTAAATGTTAGTCTGCTCAGGTTTTCGTCTCTTCAGAACGCCCGCGATGCATCATTTCATTCTTTTTGGCCGCCCTTTATACTGCGTCTCCTTGCAGAGGAAAATGATAATGAAACGCTGCGGTTGGTTGCTTTTATTCCCGTTGCTGGCTCAGGCCGACGAGATTGGCTCACAATACAAAGAGCAGGCTGAGGCGGGTGACAGACGCGCACAGTATTATCTCGCCGATACGTATTACAGTTCCGGCGATGAGCAACATGCCCGCTATTGGGCCGGGAAAGCCGCTGAAAACGGCGAGCCGGATGCCGCAGCCCTGCTGGCACAGATGTTGATGAAAACCAATCTGCCCGCTGCGCGAAAGCTGGCGGAACAGGCCACCCTCGCGGGCAGCGCCAACGGTGAAATCATTCTCGCCCATACCCTGGTGAACACACTTGCAGGCAAGACGGATTATCCGTATGCGCTCGCATTGTTAGAAAAAGCCGCGAAAAAGAGTGACAGCGACGCCGCCGTCGATGCACCGATGCTGCTCGGGCTTATTTACGCCAACGGGGGAG
>JAFACP010000043.1 GCA_023425455.1 Pseudomonadota bacterium
TATCATCTGAGTCTGATATTAAATTTGGTGTGTCGTGCAGGATTCGAACCTGCGACCAATTGATTAAAAGTCAACTGCTCTACCAACTGAGCTAACGACCCGAGTGGTGGGTGATGACGGGCTCGAACCGCCGACCCCCTCCGTGTAAAGGAGATGCTCTACCAACTGAGCTAATCACCCACTCTATACTACCGTTACTACGTTAAATTATCGCATCCACCTGGCGATTGGTGGCTCGTGCAGGATGACCCGGCTTTGCCTCGCCTTTCGGGCCGTTGCTGACGCAACGTTATCCTTCACGTTTAACATCTGAGTCAGATATTAAAATTGGTGGGTCGTGCAGGATTCGAACCTGCGACCAATTGATTAAAAGTCAACTGCTCTACCAACTGAGCTAACGACCCACTTTTACGTTGCTTTCAGGCTGTTTGATATCCCGTGGCAACGGCGGCATATATTACTGATTTAAGAATTCAGCGCAACAAAAATTTCGATGAAGATCACTTAACTGCTTATGAATCATGCTGCACGACCAGAAATAACGCGATTTCTGGTCATGTGATAATCATCCCATCGAATTCAGACGTTTTTGCGCCTGTCGGGCACCATCGGTCCCGGGGAATTTCGTCACCACCTGCTGGAACACCGCTTTAGCCTTCGCCGTGTCACCTTTGTCCTGCATGATCACACCGACCTTGAACATTGCATCAGGTGCCTTCGGTGATTTCGGGTAATTTTTCACCACAGAGGCAAAATAGAACGCCGCATCATCCTTTTTCCCCTTGTTGTAATTCAACTGCCCCAGCCAGTAATTTGCATTCGGCTGATAGGTGGAATCCGGGTACTTTTTAACGAAGTTCTGAAACGCAGCGATGGCATCGTCCTGACGCGATTTGTCCTGCACCAGCGCGATGGCCGCGTTGTAATCGGTATTGGCATCTCCGCTCTGCACAGGCGCGCCCGTCGAGGCAGATGCGTCTGCAGCCCCTGCAGATGGCGCTGGCGCGGCCGCCGCGTTGCCGCTCTGGTCACCTGCAGCCGGTTGCGCGGTTGCGCCACCGTTACTCAGGCTATCCATTTGCAGCAAAATTTGCTTCTGGCGTTCCACAACCTGATTAAGCTGATACTGGTTTTCCTGAATCTGCCCACGGAGAGAATCAATATCGCTTTGGTTATCAGAAAGCTGTTGCTGAAGCTGAGTTAAAAGCTGGCTGTGAGCGTTAGAAATACGCTCGAGTTGAGTGACACGGTCTTCTACCGAGCCTGAGCCGACACTACTGATTGGTGCCTGAGCAAAAGCGGCCCAGGGGGCCGCTATACCAACCAGTAACGACAGACTCATAAGATGATGTCTGAAGTTACTGCTCATGCAATTCTCTTAGTAAACCAGTACGGCACGACGGTTTTTGGCATAAGCCGCTTCGTCATGACCCAGTACTGCAGGTTTTTCTTTACCGTAAGAAACGATGGAGATCTGGTCAGCAGAAACGCCTTTACCCTGCAGGTACATTTTAACGGCGTTAGCACGACGCTCACCCAGGGAGATGTTGTACTCTGGAGTACCACGTTCGTCCGCGTGACCTTCTACGGTGACTTTGTAAGACGGGTTGCTACGCAGGAAGTTAGCGTGAGCATCCAGCATTGCAGCGAAGTCAGAACGGATGTCGTATTTATCCAGATCGAAGTAAACGATGTTGTTCTGCTGCAGCTGTTGCATCTGAAGACGCGCCTGCTCTTCAGAAGACATGTTGCCATTGCCGTTCGCGTCCATACCGGTACCGGCACCCATCATGCCTTCGCCGCTCTGGTCATTGCTTGCATTCTTGTTAGAAGAACACGCTGCGATTGCCATTACAGGCAGAGCGATCATCAGCCCCTTCAGCACTTTGTTCAGTTGCATTTCTATGATTCCTTTAGTAATCAATTAATTATTATTTACAGATACGGCGACCAGGCAGGTGATTTGACCTGTCCATCAGTTGCCGGAATACGCGCTTTGAAACGCCCATCTGTAGAAACCAGATTCAGCACAGATCCCATCCCCTGAGAAGAGCTGTAGATTACCATAGTGCCGTTAGGTGCCAGACTTGGCGTTTCATCCAGGAACGTTGACGACAGAACTTGTACGCCCCCCGTTACCAGATCTTGTTTGGCAATGTGCTGCTGACCCCCTGCAGAACTGACCATTACCATAAACTTACCGTCGCTGCTGACATCCGCATCCTGGTTCTGAGAGCCCTCCCAGGTAATACGTTGCGCGGCACCGCCGTTAACGTTGATTTTGTAGACTTGCGGACGACCGGCCTGGTCAGAGGTAAAGGCCAGGTTCTGGCTGTCCGGGAACCAGGTCGGCTCGGTGTTGTTGCTACGGCCATCGGTCACCTGACGGATCTGCCCGGAAGCAAGGTCCATCACATACAGATTCAGGCTACCGGTTTTAGACAGCGCAAACGCCAGTTTAGAACCGTCCGGAGAGAACGCCGGTGCACCGTTATGACGCGGGAACGAGGCGACCTGACGCACGGCACCGTTTGACAGCGTCTGGATAACCAGCGCCGAACGGCCGCTTTCAAAGGTCACATAAGCCAGCTTAGAGCCATCCGGAGACCACGCCGGAGACATCAGCGGCTGCGGAGAACGGTGGACGGTGAACTGGTTGTACCCATCATAATCGGAAACGCGCAGCTCATACGGGAACTGACCACCGTTGGTCTGAACCACATAGGCGATACGGGTACGGAACGCGCCTTTGATACCGGTCAGTTTCTCAAACACTTCGTCACTCGCGGTGTGGCCCGCATAACGCAGCCACTGCTTGTTAACTTTATAGGTGTTTTGAGCCAGTACGGTACCTGGCGCGCCCCCGGTGTCTACCAGCTGATAAGCCACGTTATAGCCACCATCGGCAGCTGGGGTGACCTGACCGACAACAACCGCATCGATGCCCAACGCAGACCATGCTGCAGGCTGTACTTCCTGAGCAGTCGCTGGCTGCTGCGGCAGACGAGAACGATCCAGTGGGTTGAATTTTCCGCTGTTACGCAGGTCAGCAGCAACAATGCCGCCGATATCTTCAGGTGCGGCACCCGGCCCAGCCCACTGGAACGGAACAACACCAATCGGGCGTGCCGAGTCCACCCCCTGGGTGATCTCGATACGTACTTCTGCGTGCAGCACCGCCGCCCACAGCATTAAGAAACTAAACGCAACACGTAATGCCTGCTTCATCATATCTCCCTTACCCGGGTAACCTTACCCACGATAATTTAGCAGAATATTAACAAACCCAATTTGACAACACTATCCTGAACCCTGTGACTAAACCTGGTCTATTTTTCTCCGTTTGCACAGAGAAAATGCAACTTAAGGCTTGAAGTCCAGCGGTGCATTTTTAAACACTTCGTACACTGCCTGCGACGGCGGTTTTGGCATCCTGGCCTGACGCGCCGCTGCCAGTGCAGCATTGCAGAGCGCCGGATCGCCACCTTCAGACTGAATATCAAGCAGCATGCCATCCGGTGCCAGTTTGATGCGCAACGTACACGTTTTACCGGCGTAAGAAGACGCATCATAGAAACGGCTCTCAATGGCAGACTTTATCTGCGCCGCATAGCCGTTGATTTCAGCGCCAGACGCACCGTTGCTCTTAGTGTTACCACTTCCGGTTGGGGATGCATTACTTCCTTTCGCTCCGCCACCGGTTTTCGGCGCATTCTTACCGGAACTGAGATCGCCCAGCAGGTCATCTACACCCGCAGCAGCCGCCGCTTTCTCTGCAGCCGCTTTTTTTGCTGCAGCTTTCTCGGCCGCGGCTTTGTCAGCAGCGGCTTTCTTATCGGCAGCCGCTTTTTTCTCTGCTGCGGCCTTTTTCTCAGCGGCCGCTTTTTCCGCTGCAGCCTTCTCTGCGGCAGCGGCTTTTTTCGCGGCATCCGCTGCCGCTTTTTTCTCCGCTTCCTGAGCTGCTTTTTTCGCCGCATCGGCTTCGGCTTTTTTCTGCGCGTCAGCGGCCGCTTTCTTCGCCGCTTCCGCCTCTGCCTTTTTCTGGGCGTCGGCAGCAGCCTGTTTCGCGGCTTCAGCTTCAGCTTTCTTCTGCGCGTCGGCTGCGGCTTTCTTCGCGGCTTCCGCAGCAAGTTTTGCCTGAGCATCGGCCTGCGCTTTGGCATCCGCTGCGGCCTTCGCAGCCGCCTCTTCCGCCTGCTTTTGCTGTTCCTGTGCTTTCTTAGCGGCAGCTTCAGCCTGCTTCTGCTGTTCAGCCTGCTCTTTCGCCGCTTCCTGCGCCTGCAGACGTTCTTTCTCAAGCTGCTTCAGACGCTGTTGCTCTGCGGCCTGCTTTTCACGCAACTCCTCAGCCTGCTGCTGCGCCTGTTTTTCACGCTGCTCTTCGGCACGTTTAGCGCTCGCCTGCTGCTGTTGCTGACGATTATAGTTCTGCACGACTGCACCAGGATCCACCATGACGGCATCGATGGAGGACCCTCCACCGCCGCCAGCGGATGCATCTATATGCTCGTCGAATGAACTCCAGATCAGTGCTGCAAAGAGAATCACATGCAGCACTGCGGAGATAATTATCGCGCGCTTAAGCTTATCGTTTTGTTCGGTTGCCTTTGACACTATCGGTTCCCAAAAACTCGTATCCTGTTGCTAGCAGGTAATCAAATAGGCTGCGTCATTAAGCCAACTGACTTAACGCCCGCGCTATGTAGCAAATTCAGCGCTTTAATAATTTCATCGTATGGCACATCTTTCGCGCCGCCGATCAAAAAGACCGTCTTCGGATTTGACTCCAGACGCCGTTGTGCTTCAGCAATCACCTGCTCTGGCGGCAACTGATCCATACGATCTTTCTCTACCACCACGCTGTACTGCCCAACACCAGACACTTCAATGATGACCGGAGGATCGTCATTGGTGCTCACCGCCTGTGATTCTGTCGCATCCGGCAGATCGACTTCTACGCTCTGGGTAATAATGGGCGCTGTCGCCATAAAGATCAGCAGCAGCACCAACAGTACGTCCAGCAGTGGAACGATATTGATTTCGGACTTGAGCTCACGACGACCTCGTCCACGCGATCTGGCCATGGTTTACCCCTTGTTACTCTCGGTGCTGGTAAACGCCTGACGGTGCAGAATCGCGGTGAACTCTTCCATAAAGTTGTCGTAGTTCAGTTCCAGTTTATTCACACGCTGATTCAGGCGGTTATAAGCCATAACCGCCGGGATCGCCGCGAACAGACCAATCGCGGTGGCGATCAATGCTTCTGCGATACCTGGCGCCACCATCTGCAGCGTCGCCTGCTTCACCGCCCCCAGGGCGATAAAGGCGTGCATGATCCCCCACACCGTACCAAACAGGCCGATATACGGACTGATGGAACCGACCGTGCCGAGGAACGGAATATGGGTCTCCAGGTTCTCCAGCTCGCGATTCATGGAGATACGCATCGCCCGCGATGCACCTTCAACGACCGCTTCTGGCGCATGGCTGTTTGCCCGATGTAAACGCGCAAACTCCTTGAAACCGCTATAGAAAATCTGTTCGGAACCGGCAAGGCTATCGCGGCGTCCCTGGCTTTCCTGGTACAGACGGGAAAGTTCGATGCCAGACCAGAACTTATCTTCAAAGGCTTCCGCCTCACGGCCGGCCGCATTGAGAATACGCGTTCGCTGGATAATGATGGCCCAGGATGCGATTGAAAAACCAATCAAAATCAACATGATAAGTTTAACCAGAAGGCTTGCCTTCAGGAACAAATCAAGGATATTCATGTCAGTCACTGCTTAAACTCCGCGACAATAGACTTAGGAAGCGCACGAGGCTTCATGATGAGTGGATCAACACAGACAATCAGGACTTCTGCTTCATTCAGTACTGTGTTTTCCGCATTGACGATCCGCTGCGTGAAAACCAGCGAGGTCCCACGCATTGATGTTATTTCAGTTTGGACTTCGAGCATATCGTCGAGTCTGGCAGGCGCAAAATACTCAAGCGTCATCTTGCGTACCACAAAGGCAACTCGCTCAGCCAACAGCACCTGTTGACTAAAGTGATGATGGCGCAGCATCTCTGTACGTGCCCGTTCATAAAAAGCAACGTAGCTGGCGTGGTAAACCACACCTCCGGCATCAGTATCTTCGTAATAGACCCGAACCGGCCATCGAAACAGCGTTGTATTCACTTTACATCCCGGTAATGCAATTAGGTTGTACCTGGACACAGTACGCCTGTGTCCTGCTGATAACGTCCTGATGGTTCAGCGTCGCCACTGCACACAATGACAGGACACAACCTCAAGTTAGAGCGTTTAAACTTCGCTACTATACGCGCGGGAAAGATGCTTTGGAATGGGGGAAAGTAAACGGAGAGTAAATTTTTATGGGCTGTGGTAAGCCCATATGTTTAACGGACATATCTTATTCAGAAGAAGAAGAAAATCAGTCCTGCGAAGAGCACGAGATCGGCAATCAGTGGGCAGAAAATACCTTGCCAGTGAACCGCTTTCGGACGAAAACCAACGCCGTGTATCACGCCAGCGCATACCGCCCACATCATCAGGAAACCGTGCCAGATTTCGAGCTCGCTGGTCTTGGCCGCAAATCTCGTCGGGTCCCAAAAAATACAGCCTGCCAGCAGTAATGCCATCACTAAGGAAAGCGCCCGCAACGGGCGCTTATCCATTACCGCATACATATACTTGATCATTCACACTGCCTCTTTGTTGGCTGGGCCGACGTCCCCCGGTCACCGACATCAGTAAGCTCCCGGGGATTCGCAGGCTTGCCGCCTCGCTGCAACGCGACTGATTTCATATATCGTGTTGCGATACTCTCCATCAGTGCTTTTCTTCGCTCGCTTTTGACGCTTCAACGTGCTCAAGCGCCAGTGCGGTAATGACACCAAAAGCACAGGCAAGAAGCGTCCCTAAAATCCATGCGAAATACCACATATTCAGCTCCTTACTTAGTACATAGAGTGGGTGTTGCTTTCAATATGCTCTTTCGTGATACGACCGAACATTTTCCAGTAACACCAGATGGTGTAAGCCAGCACAATCGGTACGAACACGCAGGCAACGTAGGTCATCAGGTTAAGCGTCATATGACTTGAGGTCGCATCCCACATGGTCAGGCTCGCGTTCATCATGGTGCTTGATGGCATCACGAATGGGAACATGGCGATACCTGCCGTCAGGATGATGCAGGCCAACGTCAGTGAAGAGAAGACAAACGCCCACGCCCCTTTTTCCAGACGAGAAGTCAGCACGGTCAGCAGCGGCAGCAACACACCCAGGGCCGGGATAATCCACAGCACCGGCGCATTATTGAAGTTCGCCAGCCATGCCCCAGCCTGACGCGCGACCTCTTTGGTCAGCGGGTTCGACGGTGCCGCATGGTTCATGACAGAAGTCACCACGTAACCATCAATACCGTACATCACCCAGACACCCGCCAGCGCGAAGCAGACCAGCGTGACCAGAGCAGCAACTTGCGCGGTTGCGCGAGAGCGCAGGTGCAGTTCACCCACGGTACGCATCTGCAGATAGGTTGCCCCCTGGGTGATGATCATCGCCACGCTCACGACACCGGCCAGCAGACCAAACGGATTCAGCAGCTGGAAGAAGTTACCGGTGTAGAACAGACGCATGTACTCATCGATGTGGAACGGAACCCCCTGCAGCAGGTTACCGAACGCAACGCCGATCACCAGCGGCGGAACAAAGCTACCGATGAAGATGCCCCAGTCCCACATGTTACGCCAGCGGGTATCTTCGATCTTGGAACGGTAGTCAAAACCGACCGGACGGAAGAATAACGAGGCCAGCACCAGAATCATCGCCACGTAGAAACCGGAAAACGCAGCGGCGTAGACCATCGGCCATGCGGCGAACAGCGCGCCGCCTGCGGTGATCAGCCATACCT
>JAFACP010000471.1 GCA_023425455.1 Pseudomonadota bacterium
CCATCCGGCCCACGCGGTCGTGCTCCTTGACCAGCTGGTAGCAGGCGCGGACGTGGGCAGCGGTCATCTCTTTTTGTGGGGCGAAACGGTCCTTAATCACCTTAAACACACGGTCAAAGCCCGGCAGGGTAAAGACCAGCATCACCATTCCGCGAATGCCCGGCGCTTCAATAAACTGCTCATCCGCGCTGGCGATATAGTGCAGATACTCGCGGTAACTTTCCGTTTTGGCGTGCTTCTGGCAGCCAATGGCCATATACAGTTCGGCGGTGGTCTTTCCCGGCAGGATCTCGCGCAGCCACTCAACCAGCGCGGCGGGGTGCGGTGCGTAGACCATAAAGTAGGAGCGGGCGAAGCCGAACACAATGCTGGCTTCCGCGCCGGTGGTCAGGCAGGTATCGACAAACAGTTCACCGTCATCGGTACGGTGAAGAGGAAGCAAAAACGGCAACGTGCCCGAGGGCGTCACCAGCTTGCCCGCCAGCCAGGCGGCCTTATTGCGGTAGAAAAGCTCATTCGCCACCTGCAGGTGACTATGGTTTAACGCCTCTTCTCCCACACTTTCCCGAAGATGAGCGATGATATACCCAATATCACGGGATTTATTCTGCCATGGCAAGCGCAGCGGTAGATCGGTTAATACGCGATGCAGCAGCGGCTCCCAGCCGTGGTCAGGGAAAAAATCTTTCGCCAGCGGGCGCGGAATGCTACGAAAACGCCGTTCTGGCTGGGAGCTAAAAATAAAGAGCCGCTCGGGAGATAATGAGCGGTGGTCAAATAACCGACAGTAGATGGAGTTGAAAAAGCTCTCCGCAATCTCGAAGCGCGGGTAATCAGGTAACAGACGGGTGTAGTGCTCCTTCACCTGCAGCAGAAATGCCGCATCAGGCGTTTTGCCATCGGTAATGCAGCGGAGTTGCTCCACCACCAGACCCACATGGTGATCGTAGAGGTGGATACGTTGCTTCATGGCCTGCTGTACCGCATGCCAGTCAGCGTGCTCAAAGCGCTGCTGCGCGCCGGAGGTCACCTCCAGAAAACGGCCATACTGGGCGTCAAAGCCCTGCAGGATAGTTTGTGCAATCAGTAATTCCAGGCCACGCGACATACATTCCCCCTCACCCGGCCCTCTCCCCAGCGGGGAGAGGGGGAAAACATCAGAACTGTGCTTCTTCTGTCGATCCCGTTAACGCGGTGACGGAGGAGGCGCCGCCCTGAATAATGGTGGTGACGTTATCGAAGTAGCCGGTTCCCACTTCCTGCTGGTGAGAGACAAAGGTGTAGCCCTCTTTACCTGCGGCAAATTCCGGCTGCTGCACTTTCTCAACGTAGTGTTTCATCCCCTCGCCCTGCGCGTAGGCGTGCGCCAGGTCGAACATGTTGAACCACATGCTGTGGATGCCCGCCAGGGTAATGAACTGGTATTTGTAGCCCATGTCCGACAGCTGCTGCTGGAAGCTGGCGATCGTTTTGTCGTCCAGATTCTTCTGCCAGTTGAAGGATGGCGAGCAGTTATACGCCAGCAGCTTGCCTGGGTATTTCGCGTGGATAGCGTCGGCAAAGCGTTTGGCCAGCGCCAGATCCGGCGTAGAGGTTTCACACCAGACCAGATCGGCATACGGCGCGTACGCCAGGCCACGGCTGATCGCCTGCTCGATACCGGCGCGGGTGCGGTAGAACCCTTCACTGGTACGCTCGCCGGTAATAAATTCGCTGTCGTACGGATCGCAATCCGAGGTGATCAGGTCCGCCGCATCGGCATCAGTACGGGCAATCAACAGCGTTGGTACGCCCAGCACATCGGCAGCAAGACGCGCAGCAACCAGCTTCTGGACAGCCTCCTGCGTCGGAACCAGTACTTTGCCGCCCATATGCCCGCACTTCTTCACTGACGCCAGCTGATCTTCGAAGTGAACGGCCGCTGCACCGGCCTCGATCATCGACTTCATCAGTTCAAATGCGTTCAGCACGCCGCCAAAACCGGCTTCGGCATCCGCCACGATCGGCAGGAAGTAGTCAATAAAGCGCGGATCGTTTGGCTCAATGCCTGCCGCCCACTGGATCTGATCCGCGCGACGGAACGTGTTGTTGATCCGATCAACCACTGACGGCACCGAGTTTGCCGGGTAGAGTGATTGATCCGGGTACATGCTGGAGGCCAGGTTGGCGTCCGCCGCGACCTGCCAGCCGGAGAGATAAACCGCTTCAATACCGGCTTTTGCCTGCTGCAGCGCCTGCCCGCCGGTCAGCGCGCCAAGGCTGTTGACGTAGCCTTTTTTCGCGCCGCCGTGCAGCAGTTGCCACATCTTCGCCGCGCCATGTTGTGCCAGCGTGCATTCCGGATTGACCGAGCCGCGTAATTTCACCACTTCCTCTGCGCTGTACGGGCGACAGATACCTTCCCAGCGCGGTTGGGTCCACTCGTTTTGTAATGCTTCGATCTGTTGGGTACGGGTTTTCATGTGCAGATGCTCCATATTGTTATGTGGTGGATTACGCAAGCAGGCGGTAGCCAGGCAGCGTCAGGAAGTCGATTAAGTCATCTGATGTGGTGATTTGTTCCATCAGGCGTGCGGCGTCATCAAAGCGTCCGCTGCTGAAGCGGTGTTCACCCAGTTCGTCCTGAATGACCCGCATCTCTTCAGCCAGCATCTGGCGGAACAGCGATTTGGTGACCGCTTTGCCGTTACTGAGCGTTTTTTGATGATGGATCCACTGCCAGATTGAGGTACGTGAGATCTCCGCCGTGGCAGCATCTTCCATCAGGCCGTAGATGGGTACGCACCCATTACCGGAGATCCACGCCTCGATGTACTGCACGGCGACGCGAATGTTGGCGCGCATCCCCTCTTCCGTGCGTTCGCCCGCACACGGCGCCAGCAACTGTTCTTCTGCGATTGGCGCATCGTCTTCACGGGTGACAAACAGCTGGTTTTTGTTGTCGCCGAGTACGCGGTTAAAGACTTCCATCGCCGTATCGGCCAGACCAGGATGGGCAATCCACGTCCCGTCGTGGCCATTACGGGCTTCCAGCTCTTTATCGGCTTTCACCTTGTTGAGCACCTGGGTGTTACGCTCTGCATCTTTGCTCGGGATAAACGCCGCCATACCGCCCATCGCAAAGGCTCCGCGTTTGTGGCAGGTCTTAATCAGCAGGCGCGAGTAAGCGCTGAGGAATGGTTTATCCATCGTCACCACCTGCCTGTCCGGCAGCACGCGATCGGGATGGTTTTTCAGGGTTTTGATGTAGCTAAAGATGTAATCCCAGCGTCCGCAGTTCAGACCGACAATGTGGTCGCGCAGGGCATGAAGGATTTCATCCATCTGGAATACCGCTGGCAGGGTTTCAATCAGCAGCGTGGCTTTGATCGTTCCGCGCGGCAGGTTAAAGCGATCTTCCGTGTAGCTGAAGACGTCGCTCCACCATGCCGCCTCCTGCCAGGACTGGGTTTTTGGCAGATAGAAGTAAGGGCCGCTGCCTTTAGCCAGCAGATTTTTGTGGTTATGGAAGAAGTACAGTGCAAAATCAAACAGGCTGCCCGGGATAGCCTCACCGCGCCAGGTCACATGTTTTTCAGGCAGATGCAGGCCGCGCACGCGGCAAATTAACACCGCCGGATCCGGCTTGAGCTGGTAAATTTTCCCGGCGTCGCTGGTATAGCTAATAGTGCCGTTCACCGCATCACGCAGGTTGATCTGCCCGTCGATCACTTTGCGCCAGTCCGGGGCGAGGGAGTCTTCGAAATCCGCCATAAACACTTTGACGTTGGCGTTCATCGCATTGATCACCATTTTGCGCTCTACCGGACCGGTGATCTCTACCCGACGATCCTGCAAATCATCCGGAATACCACGAATTTTCCACTCGCCATTTCTAATGGAATCGGTTTCCGAAATAAATCCAGGCAACTTACCGTTATCGATTTCCTGCTGCTGCTGGAGACGTACCGCCAGCAATTTATTGAGCTTTGGCGTAAAACGGGTCACCAGCTCGGTCAGGAATTCGACGGCCTCTGTTGTCAAAATTTGCTGCTCTTGTTCGCCATATGGCTGGTTGAATGCCAGTTCATCGACAGTGGTTGCCTGTTGCGTCATTACTCTGCTCCTCGTCAAAGATCCAAAATCACGCCTCCGATGCGAGCGAAAGATCGTTGTGTAGTTTTCGCTCAGCAGAATTAAGATTATCCATTATTTTTCCAAAATCAAAAACAATTTCCATTTTAATAAAAAATAACTCGTAACTTTATGATTAATATGTATTTATAGTTTTTATCAGTGTTGAGTGTTATTTCGGAAATAAAAAAGGCACCCGAAGGTGCCTGATTTGAACAGCTGAAACGCTTTAGGATCGCCGCTGGCAGAATATTACTCCAGCGTCGGATTCATGTGACGCAGATCGTATGGCGTGATTTGGTAGACGTAATAGTTGAGCCAGTTGGTGAACAGCAGATTCCCGTGGCTGCGCCAGGATGCTCCTGGCGCGTTTTGCGGATCGTTTTGCGGAAAATAGTTGTAGGGAACATCGGGGTTCAGACCGGCCTCAACGTCGCGGAAAAACTCCGCCGCAAGCGTATGAGCATCATATTCAGGGTGCCCGGTGACAAAGGCGAGACGCTTGTCTTTGCTGGCAAACAGATAAGCATCTCCGCCCTCCGTTTCGGCCAGGATCTCGAGATCGGTATAATCACGGATCAGCTGCGCCGGAAAGTCGGCATAGCGCGAGTGTGGCGCGAGGAAAGAGTCATCGAAACCGCGCGTAAGCAGTGCGTGAGGATGAAGAATATGGTGTTCATATACGCCTGAGAGCTTTTCGGTGCGGGTTTGTTTGGGGATACCGTAGAGGATATTGAGTGCGGCCTGCACTGCCCAACAGACAAACAGCGTTGAGGTAACGTGATCTTTTGCCCACTCCAGCACCTGTTCGATCTGCGGCCAGTAGGCGACGTCGTTAAATTCAACCAGCCCCAGCGGCGCCCCCGTGACGATCAGTCCATCAAAGTTGTCGTTGCGGATCTCGTCGAAATTACAGTAGAAATTATTGAGATGCTCAGAAGGGGTGTTGCGTGACTCACGTGCATCGATTCGCAGCAGCTGAATATCGACTTGAAGCGGCGAGTTTGAAAGCAGGCGCAGGAACTGATTCTCGGTTTCGATCTTTTTCGGCATCAGATTGAGAATAAGCACCTTCAGCGGGCGAATTTCCTGACCTGTAGCGCGAGAAGCTGTCATGACAAAGACATTTTCTTCACGTAAGAAATTGACGGCTGGTAGCTCGTCCTGCACCCGAATAGGCATAACTTGAGATCCTCACAGCATACATATAAACGTTTAGACATCCAGACAGCTAACAATACGCAGAAATAGCCTGAATGTCGAGTCTGCAGGCAGAAGGTGAGAAAGTTTCACGGAGAAGAAAAGGGACGTCAGAGCGGGCGGTCGCAGGCTCTGAAAGAGCCATTTTCCCGGCGCAAAAAACCCCGGACCTTTCGAACCAGGGCTTTTCTGTCTGTATCGTC
>JAFACP010000116.1 GCA_023425455.1 Pseudomonadota bacterium
TGTGCTGGTCCACTCTCATGGCCCGTTTGCATGGGGGAAAAATGCCGAAGATGCGGTGCATAACGCCATCGTGCTGGAAGAGGTCGCCTATATGGGTATCTTCTGCCGCCAGCTGGCGCCACAGCTACCGGATATGCAGCAAACCCTGCTGGACAAACACTATCTGCGCAAGCACGGCGCAAAGGCCTATTACGGCCAGTAGACTGTATATAACCCCAGCATGACAGGGATAACCAGGCTATAATGACGCCTGGTTTTGTTTTATGGGATAACCGCGTGGCACAGGCGCAAGAAGGCTTTTTACTGACCCGACACTGGCGGGACACCCCGCAGGGAACGGAAGTCTCGTTCTGGCTGGCAACCGACAACGGCCCGCTGCACGTCACGCTGCCGCCGCAGGAGTCCGTGGCGTTTATTCCCGAACCGCAGGTCGAAAACGTGCAGCGGCTGCTGCGGGGTGAAAAAGGCTGGCGTATGACGCCGCTGGCGCTGAAAGATTTCCACCGCCAGCCGGTTTACGGCCTGTATTGCCGGGCGCACCGCCAGCTGATGCGCTATGAAAAACTGCTGCGCGAAGCGGGCGTCACGCTCTACGAAGCCGATATTCGCCCGCCGGAGCGTTTCCTGATGGAGCGGTTTATCACCGCGCCGGTGTGGGTCGATGGCAGCACACAAAACGGCAGCGTGGTGAACGCCCGCCTGAAGCCCAGCCCGCACTACCGCCCACCGCTGAAATGGGTGTCGCTGGATATCGAAACAACGCGCCACGGTGAGCTTTACTGCATCGGCCTCGAAGGCTGCGGGCAGCGGGTCGTGTATATGCTCGGGCCACCGAATGGCGACGCTTCCACGCTCAATTTCCAGCTGGAATATGTCAACAGCCGCCCGCAGCTGCTGGAGAAGCTTAACCAGTGGTTTGCCGAACACGATCCGGACGTGCTGATCGGCTGGAACGTGGTGCAGTTTGACCTGCGGGTTCTGCAAAAACATGCCGAACGTTACCGCATCCCGCTGATGCTGGGGCGCGGCAATAGCGAACTGGAGTGGCGTGAGCACGGCTTTAAAAACGGCGTCTTCTTCGCCCAGGCGAGCGGACGTCTGATTATCGACGGCATTGAAGCCCTGAAGTCTGCCTTCTGGAACTTCTCCTCGTTTGCGCTGGAGGCCGTCGCCAGGGAGTTGCTCGGCGAGGGGAAATCCATCGACACCCCCTGGGACAGGATGGACGAGATTGACCGGCGTTTTAACCAGGATAAACCGGCGCTTGCCACCTATAACCTGAAAGATTGCGAGCTGGTGACGCAGATTTTCCACAAAACCGAGATCATGCCTTTTCTGCTGGAGCGCGCCACGGTAAACGGTCTGGCTGCCGACCGACACGGTGGCTCGGTTGCGGCCTTCAGCCATCTCTATTTTCCTCGTATGCATCGGGCAGGCTACGTCGCGCCAAACCTCGGGGACGTGCCGCCGCAGGCAAGCCCTGGCGGATACGTGATGGACTCACGACCCGGGCTCTATGACTCGGTTCTGGTGCTGGACTACAAAAGCCTTTATCCGTCGATTATCCGCACCTTTCTCATCGACCCGGTAGGGCTGGTGGAGGGCATGGCAAACCCGGATGCGGCCCACAGTACCGCAGGCTTTCTCGGTGCCTGTTTCTCGCGGCAGAGACACTGCCTGCCGGAGATCGTCGGACAGATCTGGCACGGTCGCGACGAGGCCAAACGCCAGGGCAATAAGCCACTGTCTCAGGCGCTGAAAATCATCATGAACGCCTTTTACGGCGTACTGGGCACCAGCGCCTGCCGCTTCTTCGACCCGCGTCTTGCCTCCTCCATCACCATGCGCGGGCACGAGATTATGCGCCAGACCAAAGCGCTGATTGAATCGCAGGGCTATGACGTTATCTACGGTGATACCGACTCCACGTTCGTGTGGCTAAAACGCGCGCACGCAGCAGACGAGGCCGCACGCATCGGTAAAGCACTGGTGGAATATGTGAACGACTGGTGGCGTGAAAATTTGCAAAAAGAGCGGTTAACCAGCGCCCTTGAGCTGGAGTTCGAAACGCATTTTAGCCGCTTTCTGATGCCGACGATCCGTGGCACCGACCAGGGGAGTAAAAAGCGTTACGCCGGGCTGATTGAAGAGGGTGAAACGCAGCGGATGGTGTTTAAAGGGCTGGAAACCGTGCGTACAGACTGGACGCCGCTGGCGCAGCGTTTCCAGCAAACGCTCTATCTGCGGGTATTTCGCAATGAGCCTTATCAGGATTACGTCCGCGAGACGATAGCCCAGCTGATGGCCGGCGAACTTGATGACCAGCTGGTGTACCGCAAGCGCCTGCGCCGCCCGCTGGCGGAGTATCAACGTAACGTCCCGCCGCATGTGCGCGCCGCGCGGCTGGCCGATGAAGAGAACCAGCGTCGCGGTCGGGCGCCGCAGTACCAGAACCGGGGCACGATTCACTATGTCTGGACCACCAGCGGCCCGGAACCCGTTGATTATCAGCAGTCGCCGCTGGATTACGAGCATTATCTGTCGCGCCAGCTGCAGCCCGTTGCCGATGGAATTTTACCGTTTATAGACGACGATTTTGCTACACTAGTGACAGGGCAACTTGGCCTATTTTGACACGTGACGAAATCGCTGCCATCCAGTACCATAGCGCCCTTTCCATTCCCGGACCCATTTTTCGATGGCCGTCATTTTCTGACGGTGGTCGAACTATTGCCTGCAATTAAAGATTAGAGCCGAACAACTATGCCTTTTACACTTGGTCAACGCTGGATCAGCGATACAGAAAGCGAACTTGGATTAGGAACGGTGGTCGCAGTCGACGCCCGCATGGTGACGCTCCTGTTCCCAGCTACCGGTGAAAACCGCCTGTACGCACGCAATGACTCCCCTGTGACCCGCGTGATGTTCAATCCGGGTGACACCGTGACCAGCCATGACGGCTGGCAGCTAAAGGTTGAAGACGTAAAAGAAGAGAACGGACTGCTCGCCTATATCGGCACCCGTCTGGACACTGATGAGAGCGACGTCATCCTGCGCGAAGTGCTGCTCGACAGCAAACTGGTCTTCAGTAAGCCGCAGGACCGCCTGTTTGCCGGGCAAATTGACCGCATGGACCGTTTTTCACTGCGCTATCGCGCACGTAAATTCCAGAGCGAGCAGTACCGCATGCCGTGGAGCGGCCTGCGCGGTCAGCGCACCAGCCTGATCCCGCACCAGCTGAACATCGCCCATGACGTGGGCCGTCGCCATGCCCCACGCGTGCTGCTGGCGGACGAAGTTGGTCTGGGGAAAACCATTGAGGCTGGCATGATCCTGCACCAGCAGCTGCTCTCCGGCGCCGCCGAGCGCGTACTGATCGTGGTGCCGGAAACGCTGCAGCATCAGTGGCTGGTAGAGATGCTGCGTCGCTTTAATCTGCGTTTCTCACTGTTTGATGACGAACGCTATGCGGAAGCCCAGCACGATGCTGATAACCCGTTCGACACCGAGCAACTGGTGATTTGTTCGCTGGATTTCGTGCGCCGCAGCAAGCAACGCCTTGAGCATCTGTGCGACGCGGAATGGGATCTGCTGGTGGTCGATGAAGCACACCATCTGGTCTGGAGTGAAGAGGCGCCAGGCCGCGAATACATGGCGATTGAACAGCTTGCCGAGCGCGTGCCAGGCGTTCTGCTGCTGACCGCCACCCCGGAGCAGCTGGGCCTGGAGAGCCACTTCGCCCGTCTGCGCCTGCTTGACCCTAACCGTTTCCACGACTTTGGCCAGTTTGTCGAAGAGCAACAAAACTACCGTCCGGTGGCCGATGCCGTTGCGCTGCTGCTGGCGGGCAACCGTCTCTCTAACGACGAGCTGAACACCCTGAGCGATCTGATTGGCGAGCAGGATATTGAGCCGCTGCTGCAGGCGGCGAACAGCGGTAGTGACAACGCGGAGTCCGCGCGTCAGGAGCTGATCGCCATGCTGATGGATCGTCACGGCACCAGCCGCGTGTTGTTCCGTAACACCCGTAACGGGGTCAAAGGCTTCCCGAAGCGCGAGCTGCACACCATCAAGCTGCCGCTGCCTACCCAGTATCAGACGGCCATTAAGGTCTCCGGCATTATGGGGGCGCGTAAAACCGCAGAAGAGCGCGCGCGCGACATGCTCTACCCGGAGCAGATTTATCAGGAGTTCGAAGGCGATACCGGTACCTGGTGGAACTTCGATCCGCGCGTTGAGTGGCAGATGGGCTATCTCACCGCTCACCGTTCTCAGTAGGTGCTGGTCATTTGCGCGAATGCCGCCACTGCGCTGCAGCTGGAGCAGGTTCTGCGCTAGCGTGAAGGCATTCGTGCTGCGGTATTC
>JAFACP010000184.1 GCA_023425455.1 Pseudomonadota bacterium
ACACAGATCACACAAAGAGGGGGTGGGGCGTAGTGCCTGGGAGGATGGAAAGAGGATGTCAAATCAGGAGACTGAGTCACGTTGAACCACTGAAGTCTACCACGAGCACATCACCAAAAAGGATGGCAGATATGAAGATCAAGACTGGCGCACGCGTTTTCGCATTGTCCGCCCTGGCAGCAATGATGATTTCCGCACCGGCTCTCGCCAAAATTGAAGAAGGTAAGCTGGTTATCTGGATTAACGGCGACAAAGGCTATAACGGCCTGGCCGAAGTGGGTAAAAAATTCGAAAAAGACACCGGCATCAAAGTGACCGTTGAGCATCCGGACAAGCTGGAAGAGAAATTCCCGCAGGTCGCAGCGACCGGCGACGGCCCGGACATTATCTTCTGGGCGCACGACCGATTCGGTGGTTACGCACAGTCTGGTCTGCTGGCAGAAGTCACGCCAGACAAAGCCTTCCAGGACAAACTGTTCCCGTTCACCTGGGACGCCGTTCGCTATAACGGCAAGCTGATCGCTTACCCAATCGCGGTTGAAGCCCTGTCACTGATTTACAACAAAGACCTGGTGCCAAACCCACCGAAAACCTGGGAAGAGATCCCTGCTCTGGATAAAGAGCTGAAGGCGAAGGGTAAATCCGCTCTGATGTTCAACCTGCAAGAACCGTATTTCACCTGGCCGCTGATTGCTGCCGACGGCGGCTACGCGTTCAAGTTTGAAAACGGCAAATATGACGTGAAAGACGTGGGCGTGGACAGTGCGGGCGCGAAAAAAGGTCTGACCTTCCTGGTTGACCTGATTAAGAACAAACACATGAACGCGGATACTGACTACTCCATCGCGGAAGCGGCGTTCAACAAAGGCGAAACCGCGATGACCATCAACGGTCCGTGGGCCTGGACCAACATCGACAAGAGCAAAATCAACTACGGCGTGACCCTGCTGCCAACCTTCAACGGCAAACCGTCTAAACCGTTCGTGGGCGTGCTGAGCGCAGGCATCAACGCCGCCAGCCCGAACAAAGAGCTGGCGAAAGAGTTCCTCGAAAACTACCTACTGACCGATCAGGGTCTGGATGAAGTGAACAAGGACAAACCGCTGGGCGCCGTTGCGCTGAAATCCTTCCAGGATCAGCTGGCGAAAGATCCGCGTATTGCGGCCACCATGGATAACGCCCAGAAAGGCGAAATCATGCCGAACATCCCTCAGATGGCTGCATTCTGGTATGCCACCCGTACTGCGGTCATCAATGCGGCAAACGGCCGTCAGACGGTTGATGCCGCGCTGAAAGATGCGCAGGGCCGTATTACCAAGTAAGTCAGAAAATGGCGGGTGGCACGTGCGCTTACCCGCCCTACGTCTACGGCACGATCCGTAGGTCAGGGAAGCGCTGCGCCACCTGACGATAAGTGTCCACCGTTGTAGAGGAAGAACCCCATGGATGTCATTAAAAAGAAACACTGGTGGCAAAGCGACGCACTGAAGTGGTCAGTGATAGGTCTGCTGTGTCTGCTGGTGGGTTACCTTGTTGTTTTAATGTACGTACAAGGGGAGTACCTGTTCGCCATCATGACGCTGATTTTAAGCTCGGTTGGCCTGTATATTTTCGCCAACCGTAAAGCGTATGCCTGGCGCTATGTTTACCCGGGCGTTGCCGGGATGGGGCTGTTTGTCCTCTTTCCGCTGATCTGCACCATCGCGATTGCCTTTACCAACTACAGCAGCACCAACCAGCTCGCGCAGGAGCGTGCCACCCAGGTGCTTCTGGACCGTTCTTATCAGGCGGGTAAAACCTTTAACTTCGGCCTGTATCCTACGGGTGATGAGTGGAAGTTAGCGCTCACTGACGGTGAGAGCGGCAAAACCTATCTTTCCGACGCGTTCAAATTTGGCGGTGAGCAGAAGCTGACCTTAAAAGAGGCTGCGGCCCTGCCGGAAGGTGAACGTGCCAACCTGCGTATCATCACCCAGAATCGCCAGGCACTGACCCAGCTCACCGCCGTACTGCCAGACGAAAGCAAAGTGATCATGAGCTCGCTGCGCCAGTTCTCCGGCACCCAACCGCTCTATACCCTGGCGGATGACGGCACGCTGACCAACAACCAGAGCGGCGTGAAGTACCGCCCGAACAACGATATTGGTTTCTATCAGTCGGTGAATGCCGACGGCAGCTGGGGGGATGACAAACTCAGCCCGGGCTATACCGTCACCATCGGCTGGGACAACTTTACCCGCGTATTTACCGACGAAGGCATTCAGAAACCGTTCTTCGCCATCTTCGTCTGGACGGTGGTCTTCTCGGTGCTGACCGTGATCCTGACCGTGGCCGTGGGCATGGTGCTGGCCTGCCTCGTGCAGTGGGAGTCCCTGAAGGGCAAAGCGATTTACCGCGTGCTGCTGATTCTGCCGTACGCCGTGCCGTCGTTCATCTCGATTCTGATTTTCAAAGGGCTGTTTAACCAGAGCTTCGGTGAAATCAACATGATGCTGAGCGCGCTGTTCGGCATTAAACCGGCCTGGTTCAGCGACCCGACCACCGCTCGCTCGATGATTATCATCGTGAACACCTGGCTGGGCTATCCGTACATGATGATCCTGTGCATGGGGCTGCTGAAGGCCATCCCGGACGACCTGTACGAAGCCTCGGCGATGGACGGCGCGGGTCCGTTCCAGAACTTCTTCAAAATTACCCTGCCGCTGCTCATTAAGCCGCTGACGCCGCTGATGATTGCCAGCTTCGCCTTTAACTTTAACAACTTCGTGCTGATTCAGCTGTTGACCAACGGCGGTCCGGACCGTCTCGGCACCACCACGCCGGCAGGCTATACCGACCTGCTCGTGAGCTACACCTACCGCATCGCCTTCGAGGGCGGCGGCGGTCAGGACTTCGGCCTGGCGGCGGCGATTGCCACCCTGATCTTCCTGCTGGTTGGCGCCCTGGCGATTGTGAACCTGAAAGCCACACGTATGAAATTTGACTAAGGAGGGCACTGAACATGGCAATGGTACAACCCAAATCTCAGAAACTGCGCCTCCTCGCGACGCACTTAGGCCTGCTGATTTTCATCGCGGCGATCATGTTCCCGCTGCTGATGGTTATCGCCATCTCCCTGCGTTCGGGGAACTTCGCCACCGGGAGCCTGATCCCGGACGAAATCTCCTGGGAGCACTGGAAGCTCGCGCTGGGCTTCAGCGTGGAACACGCGGATGGCCGCGTCACGCCGCCGCCGTTCCCGGTGCTGCTGTGGCTGTGGAACTCGGTGAAGGTGGCAACCATCACAGCCATCGGCATCGTGACGCTCTCCACCACCTGTGCTTACGCCTTCGCCCGTATGCGTTTTCCGGGCAAAGCGACCCTGCTGAAAGGGATGCTGATTTTCCAGATGTTCCCGGCCGTACTGTCGCTGGTGGCGTTATATGCCTTGTTTGACCGTCTGGGCCAGTACGTGCCGTTCATCGGCCTGAACACTCACGGCGGCGTGATCTTCGCCTATCTCGGCGGTATCGCACTGCATGTGTGGACCATCAAAGGCTATTTCGAGACTATCGACGGTTCGCTGGAAGAGGCCGCTGCGCTGGATGGTGCCACGCCGTGGCAGGCGTTCCGCCTGGTGCTGCTGCCGCTGTCCGTACCGATTCTGGCGGTGGTCTTCATCCTGTCGTTTATCGCGGCGATCACTGAAGTCCCGGTCGCCTCTCTGCTGCTGCGGGATGTGAACAGCTACACGCTGGCCGTCGGTATGCAGCAATATCTCAACCCACAAAACTACCTGTGGGGCGACTTTGCCGCTGCGGCGGTACTCTCCGCTATCCCGATTACCGTGGTGTTCCTGCTGGCCCAGCGCTGGCTGGTAAACGGCCTGACAGCGGGCGGAGTAAAAGGTTAAGTTTCATCGTGTTATGCCACTGCAACCCTCAACTTTGACGTATTATATTGACCTGACTTGTGACTGTTGTTTGGCGCTCCTCTGGAGCGCCATTTTTTTATTCCCGCTTCAGTCGCTTCGAGTTGCATAGCCAAAGGGTGATCACCAGCAGCAGGATCGCCGCCGAGTAGATCAGAACATCCAACGGGGATTTATGATCAACGATGATCAGCCGCACAATCGCGGTGATACCAATGTAGACAAAATAGCGTAACGGGAAGTGAAATCCGGACTGAAAGTACTTCACAATCAGGGCGATAAATTCAAAGTAGAGAAAGTAGACGACCAGTCCTTCCACCAGCTCAAATTTGCTGGTTTGCTCGGGAGCAAACAGCACATCCGCCAGATGCACCGTTTCTTTACCCAGAAAAACGACCAGGATCAGTCCAAGGCTCAACAGACCGAGGTTCAGCACGGTCTGGAGAATGGTTGAGATAAACTCAACGCGCGGGCGAGTCAGGGATGTCATACAGCACCTCATTCTCCGGGGTGAGCTTTCTGTATAACGCAAAAATGTGACGCGGATCTATATTTTTTATTTATGTTTTGTTCATCGCACTGCCGTATTGCAGTCTGACGGCTGGGTTTGTTGTCAGGAAGCAGAATGTTAACGATTCGACTCGCCACGCCCGGAGATATCGCTACGATGAACAGATGCTCAATGACGTCATCCGCCGCGCCAAAGGCTGCGGTGACCTACGGCGATGGCTCGAGGTGCTTGAGAGTCATCCCCGGGCCCGCCGCTTTTACGAAGCTCAGGGCCTGCGGCATCTTAAAGACCGCCTCTTCCACTCCGCGACGCAAAGCAGCACGTTGCATATTATGTCAAAACGCATCTGAGGGAGCATGATGCCAGACCTGCGCCAGGCTGCCGTTCGCAACGTCGTTTGCGGTGAAAATGTGGTTATCTATGCGCCCGCCAACCTTTATGATTGCGTGCTGGGCAACAATGTTTTTGTCGGCCCCTTCGTTGAGATCCAGGCCAATACGCGCATCGGCGACGACAGCAAAATCCAGTCCCACACCTTTATCTGCGAATATGTCACCGTTGGAAAACGCTGTTTTATCGGCCACGGCGTGATGTTCGCAAACGATATGTTCCGCGACGGTAAACCCAACCCGGAGCGGAGCAGCTGGGGACGGATCGCTATCGGTGATGACGTGTCGATAGGCAGCGGCGCCACTATCCTGGCCGTCTCCGTTTGCGCTGGTGCGGTCATTGGCGCGGGCAGCGTGGTAACCCACTCGATCGTCGAGAAAGGGGTGTACGCGGGCAATCCGGCACGGCTATTGCGCCGCCTGTAGCGCCGGGCCTGCGAAACCGCAGACCCGACACGTGTTCAGCGGAAGTGAATGTTTCTGTCGCTGGTCATATCGTAGAGCTGGAATTTTCTGCCGAGCTGCTGGCCGCCGTCGCGTGTTAATGGCGTCCAGCCAATTGCCGCGCGGCTGCGGGTTGGCCCTGATGAGAACAGATCCAACGGAATCGATACATACACCCCTTTGGTGAAGTCCCCTTCCCCGTATTCGTCAGGCGAAACATTGGTGATGGTGGCGTAACCGCCAACCACCACCCCGCTGTCGAAGTGTTTAGAGATATCGAGCGTCCCGCCCTTATCCCCCGCCAGATACTGGCCGACGCTGGCTTTTACCAGCACATCAGACGCGAACGACGGCGTCCAGTAGGCCGTCAGGTGGCCAGTTTTCACGCTGTAGTCGGTGAATTTCATCATCTCCTGCGCGCTGCGCCAGTCACGCTGTTTAACGTAGTTGGCGTCAAGGCCAAACGCCCAGTTGCTGTCCACCGGACGCCAGAGCACTTCGGCTCCCGCCCCGCCGTACATGGTCTCCAGATACCCCCCGTACACCTGGCCATAGAACCCGTTGCCGAAGTACTGGAAGTAGTTGGCCTGCAGGTTGTTCACATAGGCATTGTTCTGCACATATTCACGCACGCGGGTACGCACGCGCGGCAGCGTTGAGTCGTCCGGCGGATTGGTATAGTTGAATTTGCCGTAGTTGTTGGCAATGTTGCCGAACAGGCTGCCGGTGGTCAGCAGGTGGTCGGTCACCCACAGATCCGCCGTCACCATCACGCCCAGCTGGTACATATAGAAGTTTTCTGGCCCGCCAACGGACTGATTCAGCACCGGATCGAGATGGAAATCGAAGCGCGATTTATCGATATACCAGCCCTGCTCGGTCGTCTCCGGCACCACCGGCTCAACGCGTTTTTGCACCAGCGCCGTTTCATGTCCCAGCGGCTCGCCTGCCAGATGGCGCCTGAGGCTGGCGACATCCGTTTCCGTCGTCACCTGCGGCAGATTGAGGCGATTCTCCGTGACGCGGATCGTGCGGATCCCATCCGGCAGATCGTTCATGATGATCCGGTTCGCACGCGCGATCCCTTCACGTGAGTCGCGGTATTTGACCTGCTCTCCCGTGACGTACAGCGTGTCACCTTTGACCTGAATTTTGGGATCGGCAAGCCCGGCATTGTATTTGAGCTGCGTCAGCTGGTTCGCCACCACAGAGTGCTGCAGAATGGCGTCCTGCGGCTGCGGCTGGTATGCCGGGCGCGCGTTATCGTTGTAGTGTGGACGCATATCGTTGAAGTTGGTACGCAGCGTGACGCCGAACATCACCGTGTTTCCGCGCTCGTAGCTGAGGTTAACGTCGGCCCAGTCGGTGACGCGATAAATGGCGCCGACGTTAAACTTGCTCTTCTGTTCAATCTTGCCGGCGAAATCTTCGCTGTAGTTATTGCCTTCATATTCCAGCTTGAGGCGCAGCGGTCGCCACGGCGTCTGATACTCGACGCCGCCGAACAGCGACGCCGGACCGTGGAACATCTGATCGCCATTGATGGAACCGGCTTTCTGGTAGCTGTTATCGCGATAGCAATACTTATCGCTGTAGGAGCAGAACGGGTTCTTCACGTTTCCGCTGGTTCCCAGATACCCCCAGCCAAGGCCGAGCGAGAAGTCAAACGGTCCCCAGGCTTTGCTGGCGACAACGTATTCCGCATCAAACAGGCCGGTACCGCCAATATCCCGCGCGCCAACGGAGACCAGCGGCATCCAGTAGCTCTCTTCCCACAGGCGCAGTTAGACGTCGAAGGCTTTGTCTTTATAAGTCTGGTTGCCGGAGAAGGCTTCAACGCTGCTGTACTGTTTCGTTCGCACGTCGGTATAGCGCAGCGTGGTTTCCAGCCAGGGAAACAGCTGCACGGAGGCCGAGTAGTAGCGGTATTGATCGTTATCGCGATAGTTGAGGCTGATCTCCCCTTCGCGCGCCATCCGCGCGGTGGGGGTTTGCAGTAATCCGACGCCGCCAAAGTCAGACTGGGACGGGCCAACAGGGGCCGGATAAGTTTCTGCATGACACGCCGCACTGACGCACAGCGCCAGCATGCTGTAGAGATACGTTTTCTTCATTAATCCGGTATCCGCTGCGTCAGGGAGCGAAGGATATCGGCGTTCAGTCCGTCATAATCCTTCGTCCAGAAATGATCGGCAAAACCGACAAAAATGATGCTGCCAGGCGTAGGCTCGACATGCCGTTTGTTCCAGTAGGCCACCGGCGCTTTTTGCGTATGACCATCCGGATACACCACCCAGGCATAGCTGTTATCCGCGCCGTTTAGCAGGCTCTGCTGGTCGAGGTATCCCGCGACATCACGTCCCGGCGTAAAGGGCGTATTGCCTGGACGGCTGACAAGCCCCATTACGCTGACGGTGGAAGGTTCAGCCGGTAGCCAGAGCGTGTAATCCCCCTCCAGCGTCGGGTTGCCGTGTACCTGCACGCGCACCGCATCCGGGTCGAGATTGATCGGCTGTCGTCCGGTGACTTTTAGCGCCTGCAGCTGCTGGCGGAGGCTGTTTATCGCCGCCGCCTCGCCAGCGCTTTCCGCCGCCGCCAGACGAGCCAGCCTCGTCAGCAGCGCGGTATGCCGTTGTTCCGCCCGTTGCGTCGACTGGCGCTCACTGATGACCGCGCCGGGCCACCAGCTGTTTGCCAGCCTCGGCTGGCCGACGAGATCGATAAGATGCCCGGCGTTGGTCAGCGTTTTGGGCTGCGTGCTGTCGGGTAGGTAGACCTTCACCGTCCCTGCCGACCAGGCCAGCGGGGCCACAACGCTCGCGATCAGTGCGATGGAGAGGCGTGTTTTCATTATTTCGCCGCCTTGATCAGGATGGTTTTTACCGGGAAGAAATCGGCACCGAGATACTGCAATGACTGACGGATCTGCCCCTCACTGTCTATCCAGAAGCGGTTATGCCAGCGGGCCTGGTCGGTCGTCACCGTCTCGTCCAGCACCCGGACGGCGGTTTCATCGCTGCCCACTTTCACGCTGTCCGTCCCGTCCCAGCGAAAGACCGAGCGCGCCGTCGCGTAACGCACCTGCTGGTGCTCAGTCCAGCCCAGGGTACGGGTCCAGCTTGCGCCATCGCTAATGCTGTTTGGCCTGATAAGCGGGTCGGCGGCAAGGTTATTCACCGCAAGCAGGTTGTCGCCACCGAGCACGGTTTTTACGATCCGGCCATGCTGTGTCACTATCGTGGCCTGATCCTGCGTCACCCATTTCTGCTGCCCGTTTTCATCGAAAGCGAGCACCACAAACAGCTGCGGGCCATCGTTTAACTGCATGTACTGGCTGGCGTAGGGCATGTTTTGCAGTTCGTCATCGGTAAGATGCACGCCTGGCGTGCCGAACAGGCTGTCCCACAGTGAGTGTCCCAGCCCTTTGGTGGTGGCCGAGCACGCCTGCAGCAGCAGGCAAATCAGGATGATCCCGGGTCGCTTCACGACTCTTCTCCGCGTTTTTGCCGGGCCGCGCTGGGCGCATCCGGTCGCATGTCTCGCTGGTGCAAGGAAATCTGGAATAACCACACCGAAGTGTGGTTATGGTTAATACACCCGTATTACTGGGTGCTTGTCGTGGTGGTAGTGGTGGTGCCGGTATTGGAGCCGTCACCGCCACCGGTTGCCGCCAGAGCGACCCCCACGGCTGAGCTTACGGCGCTGGCGCTGGTTGCGGTTGAAAGCCCCGCAGAGGCAGCCGGCGCAGCCGAGCCTGCCGCTTCTCCGACCGGAACCGGAATCGCGTAGGCAGACGTCGTTGCAAGCGCAGATATGGCTAAAATGCCATACACTATTTTCTTCATAACAATTTCCCTTCATTGAATGAATGGAGATGTGCCCAAAAAATTCAGGCGGATTCGAGTATACACAACTAAAGCAGAGGGGTTGGCGTGTGGGTAAATAGAGGTACAGTTTTCAGATTTCTGAACAAAAATTAAATGAAGGCAATAGATTAAAAATATAAATCACATTAAAATCATAAAGATATAATTATAAATATATAAATTCATTCTCCGTATAATCCTAAAATAAACCGCAGCAATTAACGGGTTAACGGCCTTTTTCAGATAAAACTCATAAGCGTAATTTGAGATAAATAACAGACATCAGGAATTGTCTGATAAAAAAGCCGGCATTGCGCCGGCTTTTTTCATGACATATTAATTACGCGCGCCAGGCTTTATAACGGTTAATTAAACCGTTGGTCGAGCTGTCGTGGCTATTGATGGCGCTGTCGTCGCCCAGCTCCGGCAGAATGCGGTTTGCCAGCTGTTTACCCAGCTCAACGCCCCACTGGTCGAAGGTGAAGATGTTGAGGATCGCGCCCTGGGTGAAGATTTTGTGCTCATACAGCGCAATCAACGCGCCCAGGCTGAACGGCGTGATTTCACGCAGCAGGATGGAGTTGGTTGGGCGGTTGCCTTCAAACACCTTGAACGGCACCACGTGCTCCAGAGTCGCCGGATCTTTACCCTGATCGCGGTATTCCTGCTCGACCACCTCACGGGATTTACCAAACGCCAGCGCTTCAGTCTGCGCGAAGAAGTTGGACAGCAGTTTCGGATGGTGATCCGAGAGCGGGTTATGGGTAATCGCCGGGGCGATAAAGTCGCACGGAACCATTTTGGTGCCCTGGTGAATCAGCTGGTAGAACGCATGCTGACCGTTGGTGCCCGGCTCGCCCCAGATGATTGGGCCGGTCTGGTAATCCACGGCGTTACCGTTACGGTCAACGTATTTACCGTTAGACTCCATATTGCCCTGCTGGAAGTACGCCGCAAAGCGGTGCATGTACTGGTCGTACGGCAGGATCGCTTCGGTTTCAGCACCGAAGAAGTTGTTGTACCAGATCCCAATCAGCGCCAGCAGTACCGGCAGGTTCTTCTCTGCTGCCGTCGTGGAGAAGTGTTTATCCATCTCATGCGCGCCGGAGAGCAGCTCAACAAAGTTGTCGAAGCCCACGGACAGAATGATGGACAGACCGATAGCGGACCACAGAGAGTAACGCCCGCCGACCCAGTCCCAGAACTCGAACATGTTGGCGGTGTCGATACCAAATTCACCCACCGCTTTACCGTTAGTGGAGAGCGCCGCGAAGTGTTTTGCGACATGCTTGTTGTCGCCCGCGGTTTTCAGGAACCAGTCGCGCGCGCTGTGGGCGTTGGTCATGGTTTCCTGGGTGGTGAAGGTTTTAGAGGCGACCAGGAACAGAGTCGTTTCCGGGTTCACGTTTTTCAGGACTTCCGCAATGTGCGTGCCATCGACGTTAGACACAAAGTGCATGTTGAGGTGGTTTTTGTACGGACGCAGCGCCTCGGTCACCATGAACGGGCCGAGATCAGAGCCGCCGATACCGATGTTAACCACGTCAGTGATCGCTTTACCGGTGTAGCCTTTCCAGCTTCCGGAGATGATCGCTTCAGAGAAGGTTTTCATCTTTTCCAGCACCGCGTTCACTTCCGGCATCACATCTTTGCCATCGACGATCACAGGAGTATTGCTACGATTACGCAGCGCCACGTGCAGCACGGCACGATCTTCGGTGCGGTTGATCTTCTCACCGGAGAACATGGATTTAATGGCATCTGCCAGCTCAGTCTCTTTCGCCAGATCCTGCAGCTTTGCCAGCGTCTCTTCGGTAATGCGGTTTTTGGAGAAATCCACCAGCATCAGGTCATCGAAGGTCGCGGAGAATTTGCTGAAACGATCGGCATCTTTCGCGAACAGCTCCGCGATGGTGACGTCCTTCATTTCAGCATAATGTTTCTGTAGTGCCTGCCAGGCAGCGGTCTGCGTTGGGTTGATGTTTTTCATTAGCAATACTCTTCTGATTTGAGAATTGTGACTGCGGTCGATTGTAGCGCCTGCGGACGAAAATTGTGATGGTTTTTATGCCATTGCCCTGGCCTGTATCAAACACAGGTGAAAAGACCCGAAAAGTATAGCTGCTGGCGTGCCTCTCCGTGACCGGGAAATGCCGGCCGAAAAGGGCTAAAATGGAGCATAAAATATGGCCCTAATATAAGTCCTGTTACTGAGGGGTACCCCCCGATGAAAAATCCGCATAATCCCAGCATTGACAGGACCTCCCCCACATTTTATTTATAGGGCCGTATTTTGCGCCTGCACCTGTTTTCGTATCGTTCTTGTGCCAAGGTCGCTTTATTCATTCCCTGACACGAGGTTGTTATGACGAGTTTTGTGGTCGCTAAATTTGGCGGCACCAGTGTGGCTGATTACGATGCCATGAACCGCAGCGCCGATGTGGTGCTGGCCGATCCGAATACCCGCCTGGTGGTGCTTTCCGCATCCGCTGGCGTGACGAACCTGCTGGTTTCTCTGTCTGAAGGACTGGAGGCGACCGAACGGTTCGTGAAGCTGGACGCGCTGCGCAAAATTCAGTTCAACATTCTCGAACGTCTGCAGAACCCGAACGTCATCCGTGAAGAAGTCGAGCGCCTGCTGGAAAATATCACCACCCTGGCGGAAGCCGCCTCGCTGGCAACCTCTACCGCCCTGACCGATGAACTGGTCAGCCACGGTGAACTGATGTCTACCCTGCTGTTTGTCGAAATCCTGCGTGAGCGTAACGTTCAGGCGCAGTGGTTCGACGTGCGTAAAGTGATGCGTACCAGCGACCGCTTTGGCCGCGCAGAACCGGATATTGAGGTTCTGGCCGAGTTGAGTACTCAGCAGCTGGCGCCACGTCTGGCGGAAGGAATGGTGATCACCCAGGGCTTTATCGGCAGCGAAGCCAAAGGTCGCACCACTACGCTTGGCCGCGGCGGCAGCGATTACACGGCGGCACTGCTGGGTGAAGCGCTGCACGCAACCCGCGTGGATATCTGGACCGACGTCCCTGGCATCTACACCACCGATCCGCGGGTAGTGCCTGCCGCAAAACGCATTGATGTGATTGCCTTTGAAGAGGCAGCGGAAATGGCCACCTTCGGGGCGAAAGTGCTGCACCCGGCAACGCTGCTGCCTGCCGTGCGCAGCGACATTCCGGTGTTTGTCGGCTCGAGTAAAGATCCGAAAGCAGGTGGCACAATGGTGTGCAAGAAAACCGATAATCCGCCGCTGTTCCGTGCGCTGGCCCTGCGCCGCCGTCAGACGCTGGTCACGCTGCACAGCCATAATATGCTGCACTCTCGCGGCTTCCTTGCGGAGGTGTTCGGCATTCTGGCGCGCCACAATATCTCCGTTGACCTGATCACCACCTCCGAAGTGAGCATTGCCCTGACGCTCGATACGACAGGTTCCACCTCCACTGGTGACACCCTGCTGACCCAGTCGCTGCTGATCGAGTTGTCTGAGCTGTGCCGTGTTGAAGTGGAAGAAGACTTGGCGCTGGTTGCCATCATTGGTAATAAGCTGTCGCGCGCCTGCGGCGTGGGCAAAGAGGTCTTCGGCGTGCTGGATCCGTTCAACATCCGCATGATTTGCTATGGCGCGTCCAGCTACAACCTGTGCTTCCTGGTACCGGCCGATCAGGCGGAGTCTGTTGTGCAGAAGCTGCACAAGAATTTGTTTGAATAAAATTCGTTAGCACGATAAACAATACCTCTAAGCCGGGCTCAGACCCGGCTTTTTTATAACAAACAAACACAACACTATCGCAAGGAATTCACTATGTTATCCGCCATCACGCGGCTGTTCCCGCTATGGGCGCTGCTGCTCTCTGTACTCGCGTATTACACCCCAGACCACTTCACCGGCATTGGGCCGTGGGTCACCACCCTGCTGATGCTGATCATGTTCGGTATGGGGGTGCATCTGAAAGTCGACGATTTTAAGCGGGTGCTGTCGCGCCCGGCGCCGGTCGCCGCCGGGATTTTCCTGCATTACCTGCTGATGCCGCTCGCCGCCTGGCTGCTGGCGAAGGCCTTTAACATGCCGCCGGATTTATCTGCCGGTATGGTGCTGGTGGGCAGCGTGGCCAGTGGTACAGCGTCCAACGTAATGATTTATCTGGCGAAAGGTGATGTGGCGCTCTCCGTCACGATCTCCTCTGTCTCGACGCTGGTGGGGGTGATCGCCACGCCGCTGTTAACGCGTCTGTATGTGGATGCCCGGATTCAGGTGGACGTAATGGGCATGCTGCTCAGCATCCTGCAAATCGTAGTGATCCCAATTGCGCTGGGCCTGGTTATTCATCATCTGTTACCTCGCGTCGTCAAAGCGGTCGAACCTTATCTTCCCGCCTTTTCTATGGCCTGTATTCTGGCCATCATCAGCGCGGTGGTGGCCGGCTCTGCATCACATATCGCATCGGTCGGTTTGGTGGTGATTATCGCGATTGTGCTGCATAACACGATTGGCCTGCTGGGCGGATACTGGGGCGGAAAACTGTTTGGCTTTGACGAATCCACCTGCCGTACGCTGGCCATTGAGGTTGGCATGCAAAACTCCGGCCTGGCCGCCGCGTTGGGCAAAATCTACTTCTCCCCCCTTGCGGCGCTGCCCGGCGCGCTGTTCTCCGTCTGGCATAACCTCTCGGGATCGCTGCTGGCGGGATACTGGTCAGGCAAACCTATTGCGGAACCACTGAAAAAAGAGACATTGAAAGAGGGTTAATTCGCGGTAGTTGCTTTACACTGGAGCCTCCCTGGCAAGAGGCTCCAGCAATGGCAACACCACGACTGACGCAAAAAGAGATGACGGAAGCCGAGCAGCGCGAACTCAAAACCCTGCTCGATCGCGCCCGTATCGCGCATGGCCGCACGCTGACAAACAGCGAGACAAATCAGGTAAAAAAAGAGTACATCGATAAGCTGATGGCGCAGCGTGACGCTGCGGCAAAGCAAGCCCGCAAGCTGAAAAAAGCGCAGGCTTATAAACCCGATGAAGCGGCGACCTTTTCGTGGTCGGCGAACACCTCAACCCGTGGCAGGCGCTAGCTAGCGCCCTTTCTTTTTACGCCCTGGCTGGGTGAAGCGTTTGCCGTTTGCCGGCTTACCGCGCCCCTTTTCTTCCGCCTGCGGAGCCTTCACCACCGGGCGCTTAATCGCCTGAGTTTTCGGTTTCGCTTTGGCCTTCGGCTTCGCTTCGGACGATGAGTTCTCAATAAGTTTGAACAGCTCAATCAGTTCATCACCGGTTAAATCCCGCCACTCGCCCAGCGGAATACCGGACAGGCTGACGTTCATGATTCTGGTGCGTTCCAGTTTCGTCACTTCAAAACCAAAATGCTCGCACATACGGCGGATCTGACGGTTTAACCCCTGAACCAGGGTAATGCGGAACGCGAACGGTGCCTCTTTTTTGACCTTACATTTTTTCGTGACGGTACCCAGAATAGGTACGCCCGCTCCCATCCCGCGAATAAACTCATCGGTAACCGGTTTATTCACCGTGACCACATACTCTTTTTCGTGATCGTTGCCAGCGCGCAGGATCTTGTTGACCAGGTCGCCGTGGTTGGTGAGGAAAATCAGCCCCTGAGAGTCTTTATCCAGACGGCCAATCGGGAAAATACGGCTGCTGTGGTTAACGAAATCAACGATGTTGTCTCGCTCACCGTCTTCCGTGGTGCTGACAATACCAACCGGTTTATTCAACGCGATAAACACCAGGCCTTCCGCATCACGAGGCTCAATGAGTTGACCATTTACTTTCACCACATCACCAGGCACAACCTGGTCGCCGATGGTGGCGCGTTTGCCGTTCAGGAACACGTTGCCCTGTTCAATGTAACGGTCAGCCTCGCGACGTGAGCAGATCCCACTCTCGCTAATGTATTTGTTTAATCGGGTTGATTGAGTTGGCAGCATAGTTTCTCCTGTAAAGGCGAAATATACCTTAGGTTTGGGCCGGTAAAAAGACAGCTCGATGGTTACGGCGACAGGTTTTTTTGTTTGCGAGGCGCTTTCAGGATCTGCCATTGAATAATTTACCGGCTTCCCCTCAGACTTTACTTTTCCCTGTTGAATACACAACAGAGTGTAGTTTATAAATTACAGGGAGTATCATGAAGGAGATCGTTCAGACTGAATGCTTCCGGCGCTGGGAACAACGTTTAACAGATCGTCGCGCCAAAACGATCATCGCCAGCCGACTTTTTCGACTGGCAAATGGGCTACCGGGCGATATCAAGCGAGTCGGAGAAGGGATTAGCGAGCTTAGGATCCACGTCGGCCCGGGCTACAGAATCTATTTTAAACAGCAGGGACAGCGCCTCATCCTGTTGTTGTGTGGCGGTGACAAAGACACCCAGGATAAAGACATACTGCTGGCGAAAACGCTGGCCAGGTCGCTCAAACTGCAGGAGTAATCAGTTATGCAGCAATTAACCCCCTACGATCCAGCCAACGCGCTACTCAACGATGAGGACATCGCCATATTTATGGCTGATGCGTTAGAAACCGGCGACTCAGCTTATATTGCGAAAGCGCTTGGCGTTGTGGCGCGAGCAAAAGGCATGTCAGACATTGCCCGGCAAACGGGTTTATCGCGGGAACAACTTTACCGCTCATTCAGCGAGAAAGGTAACCCAACGCTCAAAACCACGCTGGCAGTCCTCCATGCGCTGGGTCTGGCGTTAACAATCAGGCCTGCGGGGAGTTAATACTCATCCCGCTCATCGTCTTCATCCGGCTGCTCCATCACGCTGTACGCCACCGCGCAGAACAGTGAATTAAGACGTTTCATATCGCCCAGCAACCCCAGATGCAGGGAGCTGGTTTCGATACTTTGCACGTTTTGCTGATGCAGGCGCTCCACATGCGCATGCGCATACCGGCGGTTGAGAATGCGAAAACGGTGCTTGTTACGCCGTAAACGCCGCGCGCTGGGGACATCGCTGGAGAAGAAAACGGACAGCGCCAGCTTCAGGTTGTTCATCAGCTGTTCATGTAATGCTTCCAGCTCCTTCAGCCCTTCGCCCGAGAAGGCGCGGCGCGCGGCCAGTGATTTATCGGCAATTTCACTGCCCATACGCTCGACGATATCGGAAGCCTGCTCCAGGTTGAGCGACATCTCGATAATTTCCGCCCAGCGACGTGACTCCTCTTCGGCCAGCTCATCCTGCGGCATACGGGCCAGATAGAGCTTGATGGCGGTATAGAGCACGTTAATGTCATCTGCCAGCCTGCGCAGCGCTTTCTCTTCGCGCGGCTCGCCGTGCATCACTTTTTGTAGCCCTTCCAGCATCTGCTCCATGGCATCGCCCATCCGCAGCGTCTCCCGGGCGGCATTGGCCAGCGCCAGCGCCGGGGTATCCAGCGCGGAGGTATCCAGATGCTTCGGCTTCAGGCGCGCATCCAGCTCTGGCTCATCACGAATAAGTCGCTCGCAGAACCGGGCCATTGGCGCCGCGAAGGGCACCATTGCCAGACATCGTACCAGGTTATAGAACACGTGAAAGTAGATGACCAGCTCGGCCTTCGGCAGCGGCAGATTGTTCATCAGCGTCGCCAGTGGATGGACAAACGGCAGAATAATCAGGCTCCCCACCAGCTTAAACAGCAGGCTGCCGAGTGCGACGCGACGGGCGGCGGCACTGGCGGCGCTGTTGTTGAGCATCGCCAGCAGGCCAGAGCCAAGGTTGGCACCAATCACCAGACACAGCGCCACCGGGAAGGAGATCGCGCCCGCGGCGGTGAGCGTGGCGGTCAGCAAGACCGCCGCCAGGCTGGAGTAGCTAATGATGGCGAAGACCGCGCCGATCAGCGCATCCAGCATGATGTCGCCGGTCAGCGATGCGAAAATAACCTGCACTCCGTTCGCCTGAGTGATGGGCGTCACCGCCTGCACAATCAGCTCCAGCGCCAGCAGAATTAACCCCAGCCCAATGCCCACGCGGCCAAGCTGTCCGGCGCGGGTCTGCTTCCGGCCAAGGAAGAAAATGACGCCGATAAAAATCAGCAGCGGCGACAGCCAGGAGAGGTCGAAGGTGAGAATACGCGCCATCAGCGCGGTCCCGACATCAGCGCCGAGCACAATCACCAGCGCCGGCGTCAGCGCAACCAGGTCCTGAGCGACAAACGACGTCACCAGCATCGTGGTGGCATTGCTGCTTTGCACCAGCGCGGTGACGCCGATACCCGCGCAGAAGGCGAGCGGTTTTTTCTCAACGCTCCGGCTGAGTACCGCACGTAAACGCGCGCCATACACACGCATGACGCCAGTACGGACGATATGCGTGCCCCATACCAGCAGCGCGACGGCAGAGAGGAGGTGTAACAGCGTTAACACGGAAGTGGGTTCTCCTTATCGTTATGGACTCCTTCCTCCAGTATAAGGGGTTAACGATCAGAAAGAGACAGGGCGCCCGATGAGCACCCTGTTTG
>JAFACP010000247.1 GCA_023425455.1 Pseudomonadota bacterium
ACGCTGCGAGGACTCCGCCTGATCGTTCAGCCAGCTCTCCAGCACCATGTACTGACACATCAGGCACAGGCCAATAATCAGGCGCAGAAAAATCCACAGCGGAACATAATCACTTAGCCCGTGCCCCACCACCGCGGCGGTGATGATCCCGGCGCAGGCGACATAGGCCCGGATATGCCCGACGCGGGCAATCAGGTTATGGCCGACTTTGCCGCCAAGCACCAGCCCAAGATAGCTGGCTGCGGTGATCGCGCCGATCAGGGTACCGTTAACCTGATTGCTGGCAAGCCGCAGCGAGATATAGGTGGTAAGCAGACCCGACCCCAGCAGCATCAGCAGGGTGGTGGTATAAAGCGGCAGAAACGCGTTGAGGACTTTTTTCATACATATCCTTGTATCAGGCATCAGGATTCTGCTTTATCGTGCGGTTTTTTTAGCCATGATGCAAATTCAATCAGCCGCAGGCATGTTTTCCATCCGCCATTGTTTTCGCTCATCATTATTACAAGAACAGCCTATTATCACCGCCGCTGAATTAAGAGAATGACCAGATTTAATAGATTGACAAATATTTAATCTCTGCATAGCCTACCCCAAAATTATTTTAGCCTTATTTGTCTGAGTATTAATGGAAGCGTTACTACAGGCGTAAGCGTTCATTAATTCATTCTCTTTTTTCAGGGATGACTGGCGAATAAATAGATAAATCTGGATGATAGAGCCTGGCAGAGGAGGGTCATATCCCCATGAAACATTACAGCAGACAATCTCAAGAGCCGAAAAGCAAAAATCATGCATGAAAAGCAAAGAATATTATATATATAGTTATGTTGATTGTGGCCCACTCAAATCCCCTACCAGTCTCTGTAATTAAGGTTACCTGCTACGCATCTCCACAGTGAGCATTAAGAAAGAATTTAGAGGCTTCACGTTTCCCGGTCTGACTTATTTATGATGCGCCTCAGAGACAGATATTTTGTTCACAGGATAGCGTCATCAAAAATGCCACCGGGCGGGAGTCTCTCGCTATGAAGATAGCGCGGGTCATGACCTGACGGTCGCTGCCGCCGACATCACCCGCGGGGAAAATCCCCCGTATCAGGGGTCACGCTCTGGCCTT
Organism: Pseudomonadota bacterium; assembly: GCA_023425455.1. Classification (GTDB taxonomy): domain Bacteria; phylum Pseudomonadota; class Gammaproteobacteria; order Enterobacterales; family Enterobacteriaceae; genus Enterobacter. The sequence goes on from JAFACP010000247.1 coordinate 1,121, forward strand.
TCGCCATACAAAAGCGCCAGTCCTGCCGTTGTAAAGGTAAAAACCCGGCAGCGCGCGGCTTACCGGGTGAGTTGACAGCAAACGGTCACCTTAAGGTCGTGATGCCGTGCCGTCCGGGGTGCGCGCCATCGTCCAGGAAGGGATTCCGCCTTCGCAGGGATACTTCGCCGCTTTGACTTCATCAATATCAATCCCCAGACCCGGCTTGTCGTTCAGGTAGGCATAACCGTGGTCAATTTCAGGACAACCAGGGAAGACATCCCGCAGCGCGTCATTCATCGGCGTGTACTCCTGGATACCAAAGTTTGGCGAGCTCAGGTCAAGATGCATGTTGGCGCTGACGCCAACCGGAGAGATGTCACCCGGTCCGTGCCAGGCGGTTCGCACACCGTTCAGTTCGCTGTAGACCGCCAGTTTCTTCGCCGGCGTGATACCGCCAATTGTGCTGACGTGGCAGCGGATGTAATCAATCAGCTTATTATCGATTAATGGCTTCCATTCGTTAACATTAACAAACAGTTCCCCCATAGAAACTGGCGTGGACGATTGCTGGCGCAACATTTTCAGCCAGTCGATATTTTCCGGCGCGACCGGGTCTTCAAGATAAAAGAGCTGATATTGCTCCAGCGTTTTCGCCAGATTGATGGCCGTCACCGGGGTGACGCGCTCATGCACGTCATGAATAAATTCAATGCCAAAACCCAGTTTGTTGCGCAGGTGGTCGAACAGTCGGGGAACGCTTTTCGCATAGGCATCCGGGTCAAAATAGATCCCCGGCGTTTTGCTGCGCGGAGAGCGTTTTGGCTGGATGTTTTTCGCCCTGGCCAGCTGGGTTGCAATCAGTTTCAGGTCGTCAGTGCCTGCGCCGCCGTACATCCCCATCTGGCAGCGAACATACTGGTAGCCCTCTTCCATTCTGGCGCGAATATTGTCCTCCACCGCCACTTCATCACCGCCGTCAGTGTGGCAGTACAGGGGGATCCCGTCGCGACATTTCCCGCCCAGCAGATCATAGACCGGCATTCCTGCCAGCTTACCCTTGATATCCCACAGCGCCATGTCGACACCCGACAACGCGTTATTCATGATTGGCCCATTGCGCCAGTAGCCGCTCACCGCGCCGGATTGCCAGATATCTTCAATCCGCGTCGGATCTTTGCCAATCAGAAACGGAGCCATGTACTCATCGATCGCGCTTTTCACAGCAAAGATACGCTGTGTAAACGTCGCGCACCCCAGACCATAAAGGCCTGGCTCATTGGTCTCGACCTTCACCACGGCCAGGTCGATTCCGCCAGGCGCCGTCAGGATGGTTTTTACATTGGTAATTTTCAGGTTACTCACTTTCACTCCTCAATTCGGCGAATGCATTACACGCTATGCCATCACAGATAACTCCACAACAATCTGTAAGTTGTCCTACAGCTTGATGCTGTTATATCACGCCTTTTTCTGCCGGGATCGTTTAGCACATCGTTTTGTGACAGCGATCAAAAACGAAAAAGGCATTCACATAAAATGCATTTAATACAAGGAGATGGTAAGTAACAAAGAATGGCTCATGCTCACGGCCTGTGATCCACATTGCAAATTTATTTTCACAGCATTGCTTTTACACGCTCAAAAATACACCCTTTAATAAGACAGTCGTCATACAAGTTAAACGAAGAAGAGGATATGCAATGAGCGCGTTATTTGATTTAACGGGGAAAACGGCACTGGTTACCGGCTCTGCACGTGGCCTGGGGTTTGCCTATGCCGAAGGACTGGCAGCCGCAGGCGCCCGGGTCATTTTGAACGATATTCGTGACAACCTGCTGGCAGAATCCGTCGACAAACTGATGACCCAGGGCTTTCAGGCGCACGGCGTCGCTTTTGATGTCACAGACGAAGCGGCGATCGAAAAAGCCTTTGCAGATCTGGATGCACAGGATCTTCATGTCGATATTTTAATTAACAATGCAGGTATTCAGTACCGCAAACCGATGGTCGAGCTGGAGCTGGAAAACTGGCAAAAAGTGATCGATACCAACCTGACCAGCGCATTTCTGGTCTCCCGCGCGGCGGCGAAACGGATGATAGCCCGCAAGGCTGGCGGAAAAATTATCAACATCGGCTCACTGACCAGCCAGGCGGCACGTCCAACCGTCGCCCCTTATACTGCGGCAAAAGGCGGCATCAAAATGCTCACCTGCTCCATGGCCGCTGAATGGGCACAATTCAATATTCAAACCAACGCGATTGGCCCAGGCTACATCCTGACGGACATGAATACCGCGCTTATCGATGATAAGCAGTTCGACAGCTGGGTGAAGAGCAGCAACCCATCCCAGCGCTGGGGCCGTCCGGAGGAACTTATCGGCACAGCCGTCTTCCTGTCATCAAAAGCCTCTGACTATATTAACGGACAGATTATTTACGTTGATGGCGGCTGGCTGGCCGTGCTGTAAATCCGACGCGTACTCTACATTTTGCCTTTAAAAATTTGCGGCAAGTCTTTGCGGTCAGCGCAAAGGCCTGCCGATATAACACAGGTATGATTATGAAGGCCTCAAGACAACGACTCTTTATTCTCACATTACTGTTTATTGTGACGGCAATTAATTACATGGATCGTGCTAACCTTGCCGTTGCTGGCACGAATATCCAGAGTGACTTCAGTTTGACGCCAACCCAGTTGGGTTTACTCTTTTCCATGTTTACGTGGGCCTACGCCGCGAGCCAAATCCCGGTGGGATATGTACTGGATCGAATCGGATCACGTATTCTTTACGGTGGCGCAATTATCCTCTGGAGTATATTTACGTTTATGATGGGCTTCGCCTCTCATCATTTATTCGCCACCGCCACCGCATCATTTGTGATGTTACTGGCATGCCGCGCATTAATTGGTGTCGCCGAGGCTCCGTCTTTTCCATCAAACACCAAAATTATCGCCACCTGGTTCCCGGACCATGAGCGTGCACGAGCTACGGCTATTTACTCCAGCGCACAATATATTGGTCTGGCACTGCTAACGCCTGCGCTTTCGTTTGTTGTCGCCAACTATGGCTGGGAAATGTCATTTTACTTGTCCGGCGCCGCCGGGATCCTGTTTGGGATCTACTGGTTAGTGTATTACCGGGATCCGCAGCATAGCCGCAGAGCAAACCAGGCTGAGCTCGATTATATCAAAGCGGGTGGCGGCTATGGCTCTGCAAACCAGTCCCTGGTAAGTAGCAAAATCCGCTGGCAGGACATTAAATTCTTTCTCAGCAAACGAACGATCTGGGGCTTGTTTATCACGCAGTTTGCCTGCTCATCAACGCTCTATTTCTTCCTGACCTGGTTTATTGTGTACCTGGAAAAAGGGCTGCATCTCTCAATATCAAAAGCCGGTATGGGCGCCATGCTGCCCTATATTATGGCGATGCTCGGCGTATTATGTGGTGGCACCCTGAGCGACCTCCTGCTCAAAAACGGGAAATCCAGAACCTTTGCCAGAAAATTACCGGTAATGGCTGGACTGTGCGTCACCATGATTATTGGTCTGGTTAACTTCTTTGAAGACAAGCCGGTTATCGCAATTGTTATTTTGTCTATCGCCTTTTTTGCCAACGCCTTCTCTAATTTAGGCTGGGTGGTATGGAGTGATGTGATCCCGCGCAATTTCCTCGGCACCATGGGCGGTTTCTTAAATATCTGCGGCAACCTCTCCGGTATTGTCAGCCCTATCGTTATCGGGGTGATCCTTGAGCGCACCCAGAATTTTCAGTACGCCATGTGGTATATCGCTGCTGTCGCCGGAATGGGTCTCTTAGCCTATATATTCCTGGTCGGTAAGATTGAAGTTATTTTACCGGAAGAAAAGAGCGCAACCCGCAGCGAAACCAATGTGATTAATCCGGCGACGGCCAACAAATAATGAGGCAATGAGTTATGAGTAGTGAAAAAATCACCTGCAATGCGTGTCTGGCGCATGCAGAAAAAGATGTCCGCTTCGAATCACGCGACATTGAACACCACCAGGATCAGGTTCTGGTGAAAGTCGCCTGCGGAGGTATCTGCGGCTCTGATATCCATTACTACCAGCACGGCCGCGCCGGGATGTCGGTTCTGAAACATCCGATGGTGATAGGTCATGAATTTGTCGGCGTTATCAAAAAAGCGCTCGCCGGCAGCACGCTGCAGCCCGGCCAGACGGTTGCTGTGAATCCGTCCTGCCCCTGCAATCACTGTGATATGTGCCTCTCCGGCCATCAGAACCTGTGTGGTTCAATGCGTTTTATGGGTAGCGCGCAGTTTAATCCGCATGTTAATGGCGGTTTTTCGGAATACGTGGTGGTTAAACCGGAACAATGTCTCCCTTATGACAGCCGCGTTCCTGCGAACGTAATGGCCTTTTCCGAGCCGCTGGCGGTGTCTATTCATGCGGTGAAAATGGCAGGCCAGCTGACGGGCAAACGCGTGCTGGTTATCGGCGCCGGTCCGATTGGCTGTTTAATCGTGGCGGCGGCGAAATGCGCTGGCGCATCAGAAGTGGTGGCATCGGACTTAAGCCCGCGCTGTCTGGAACTGGCAGCGCAAATGGGCGCTGCGGCGGTGATGGATCCGCGTGATGAAGATAAAACCGCGCATTACCAGCAGAATAAAGGTTATTTCGACGTGGTATTTGAAGCCTCCGGAGCGCCTGCTGCCGTGGCATCGACTGTTGATTTCACCCGCCCGGCAGGAACCATCGTCCAGGTTGGCATGGGCGCAAGTCCGGTAAGCTGGCCGGTCTCTCCGATGCTGGTCAAAGAGATCCGCTGGGTGGGCTCTTTCCGCTTTATCGACGAGTTTGCTACCGCCGTACGCTGGCTGGAAGATGGCCGCGTTGACCCGCGCCCGCTGATTAGCGCCGAATTCCCGCCGCAAGAAATTGAAGATGCACTGATTACCGCTACGGATAAGAGCGTCTCCGCTAAGGTCCTCATTCGTTTCGAATAATCGTGATAAGCGCCCGGTCGGGCGCTTTGTTCTTAAAAGTGAACTGTTATACAATAAAGCCCTTCGCGGCATCTTACCGGACTCCATTCTTGAGCATAAAATCGATTCAAAAACAGAATGTTGTAAACGAAATTTATGATCAGATAAGCGAGAAACTGCTCGATGGCAGCTGGGCGCCAGGCAGCCGTCTCCCCTCTGAAGCCGAGATGACGGCATCGTTTAACGTCAGCCGGGTGAGCGTGCGTAGTGCCGTACAGCGGTTTCGCGATCTGGGGATTGTCGTAACCCGTCAGGGAAGCGGCAGCTACGTCAGCGATCACTTCACGCCCCAGATGCTAAGTAACGATCCGCGCCCGATCATGCACCTCAGCCGGGAAGAGTTTCACGACATGATGATCTTCCGCCAGACCGTGGAGTTCAAATGCGTGGAGCTGGCGGTCACTCACGCCACCGACGAAGATATTAACCAGCTTGAGCAAGCGCTGAACAACATGCTGATCAACAAAGGCGACTACAAAAAATATTCCGAAGCCGATTACGCATTCCACCTGGCAATCGTCCGCGCCTCACACAACAGCGTTTTCTACAACGTCATGAACTCCATCAAGGACATTTACTACTATTACCTGGAAGAGCTTAACCGCGCGCTGGGGATTACCCTTGAAAGCGTGGAAGCCCACATCAAGGTCTATATGTCGATCAAGAACCGGGACGCCACCACGGCGGTGCAGGTACTCAACGAGGCGATGTCAGAGAACATCATCGCCATTGAGAAAATAAAATCGACGGACCCCACGGAAAAATAAGGAACGTTTTTCTGTCATCCGCGGACTTGCCATAAAATAAAAATCCGCAACGCCGGGTTGCGGATTTTCAGGGGCTGACAAGCTCACTTCAGATTATTTATCTTTCACCACGATCAGCGGCTCAATATCACTCTCTTTTTTCACCACCAGCGAATCATCGCCGCGCAGGCAGGTACCGCCATAATTTCCGCCCACGGTAAAGGTGCAGACCTGAATATATTTACCGTCCACCTTTGGCAGACACCACAGCTGCTGGTAGATATTTTTCCGGTCAACAAACTTACCGCTGGATTTATCCAGTAATTCGTCCTGCGGACTGATCAAATCAATATTGCTGCCACAGCGTCCGGCAATCGGTTTAACCGCATAGCCGGTCTGTTTCAGCAGCGCGTTAACCCCGAAATCCGTATCCAGCAGATAGCGATGGTGCGGGAAAAGCTGCCACAGCACCGGCAAAATCGCCTTATTCCCCGGAATAACCGTCCACAGCGGTTCGAACACCAGCACTTCCGGGCGCAGCAGCACGTCAATCAGACGCACCTCGCCCTCGGGGTAACCGGTGCGGATTGGCACGGCAGCGTACTCGGTTTCGCTGACCTCGCGGATCTGCTCAATCGCCGTCTCCCACGCCCAGGTTTTCCACACGCAGTCAACATGGCGCCCCTCATCATCAATCAGCTGACCGGCAGCATCCCACTTCAGCGCGCCAAGCCCGTGTAATATTTTAGTATCAAACCCGGCCTGCAGCAGCGAGCGTTGAATAAACAGCGCGTGATAGTCCTCTTCGACGTCGTTGTCCTGCATGATGTGCACAAAGGGTCGCGCATGGCTGTGTTTCCAGGCCCCGGTCAGCTCTTCCAGCAGACCTTCTGCCGGGTTGTGTCCGCTGCCGCGATAGCCGTTTTTCACCCACTCCTCGAGAATGAGCCCCCCTTCGGTGTGGCAGGAGGCTGAATCGGCGTTGTACTCGTAGATCTTGATACCACGCGCATCCATGCAGAAATCCATCCGCCCGGTGATCATGTGGTGGCGACGCCATTGCCACGACAGACGCAGGCGCGGCCAGAGGATTTTCGGGATGTCGAAAAGCGCCAGTAAACTGTCATCTTTCAGCACTTTGTCGGTGGCATGCAGGTACATCAGATGCAGCTCGTTGGTCGCCTTGATAAGCTCCTGCTCGGCGCTTTCGCTGATGGTGAAATACTGGCAGGGATCGTTGTTGATCACATGACCATTGGCACGAATGTAGGCCTGCTGAAGCGGATCCGCCTCATTGAGCCACTTCCCGTCAAACTGACGTCGGTTCTTCAGCCGCGCGCCGCTGATGTTCAGCAGTTCGCCGTCAATTTCCGGCTGCGGAATGCTGTGCGCAGTCTCATCCGTCTGGATCATCCAGCCAAGAATTTCGGTATCGTTGAAGGTGTCATGCAGCGTGTAAAAACCGTTCTCAACGGTCATTCGCAGCTCGCGCGTCCACTGCTGGCCCAGCGGCAGCGGAGAGTGGATCACATTCTGCTCGGCAATGCGCACCTTGTCGTCCAGAAGCTGGGTGATCACCGCAACATGGCCGGTTTCATGAAACTCTCCGCCCTTTTGCCAGATCAGCAGCGCGCCAGCCTGCGGCGCACGCGGCGAGCCATTGGCAAACGCCTGCAGCGGCAGGATGTTATCGTTCACCACCTCTCGCAAAAAGCGCAGCGAGAAGATCTCCCACGCCATGCCGACGTCGGTAAAGACCACGCCATAATTCAGAAACAGAAAACGGCGCGCAAACTCGACACACTGCCATTTGTGGCCCATGTATTCATTGCTGATATAGCTACGGAAATCCGCATCCTGCGGGTACTGGCGCGGATCAAGGCTGCCGTAATTTGAAGAGTAAATCGCCACGCCACCCGGCGCATAGCCTAACAACGTCCCGAATGGCGCGTCACTGCTTAACTTTCCTTTACGCATCTTTCCAACCTAAAACAGGCAGGCGGCAATTTTTTGAGGGGTTGTCGTCGTCTGCACGTTGCAATTAACCTGACAGAGGTGGATTTATCATACACCTGCGTGGCAAATTATTCGTCGCAACAATGATTAAAAAATTCACAACATCAGGAGTCCACATGAGCTTACAGGCACAACCGCTGGAATGGGGCCATGGCCCGCACACCTTTGAAGTGTTCCTGGAACCAACCTGCCCGTTCTCAGTAAAAGCATTCAATAAGTTAAACGCCTTTCTCCAGCTGGCGGGGGAAGATAAGGTCACCGTTAAAATCCGTCTACAGTCTCAGCCGTGGCATCTCTTTTCCGGGGTAATTGTGCGCTGTATCCTGGCGGCCTCCACCCTGCCGGATGGCAAAGCCGCCGCGCATAAGGTGATGCAGGCGGTCGCCGATCGTCGGGAAGAGTTTGAATTTACTGACCACTGCAGCGGCCCCAATATGCAGGCCACTCCGGAAGAGATTATCGCCCGCATCGAGCGCTACAGCGGGGTCAGGGTTGCCGACGCGTTCGCGCATCCGGAGCTGCAAAACATCATCAAGTGGCACTGTAAATATGCCCGCCAGAACGGCATTCACGTCTCCCCGACGTTTATGGTCAATGGCCTGGTGCAGGCGGATTTAGGCAGCGGCGACGAGATAGACGTTTGGGCGAAGCGGTTGCCCGGTTAGGTCCTTTCTGGTCCGCAGGGCGGGTGGCCGCCGCGCCGTACCCGGCCTGCGGCAAGGGGGTTTTGATTGCGCTCACAACGTTAAACCGTTTACAAATCTCCTGCTACACTGCCCTCAATACATCAGCAAAAAGGCAGGCCAACATGTCAGACAACACGTACCAGCCACCGAAAGTGTGGGAGTGGAAGAAGAACAACGGCGGCGCGTTCGCCAGTATCAACCGTCCGGTTTCCGGCGCCACGCATGAGAAAGCACTGCCGGTCGGCTCGCACCCGCTGCAGCTCTACTCGCTGGGTACCCCGAACGGCCAGAAAGTCACCATTATGCTTGAGGAGCTGCTGGCGCTGGGCGTGACCGGCGCCGAATACGATGCGTGGCTGATCCGCATCGGCGAAGGGGAGCAGTTCTCCAGCGGTTTTGTCGGGGTGAACCCGAACTCGAAAATTCCGGCCCTCAGCGACCACTCCACCACCCCGCCGACGCGGGTCTTTGAATCCGGCAATATCCTGCTCTACCTCGCGGAGAAATTTGGCCACTTCCTGCCGAAAGATCCGGCGGGCCGCACGGAAACCCTGAACTGGCTGTTCTGGCTGCAGGGCGCCGCGCCGTTCCTCGGCGGCGGTTTCGGTCACTTCTACAACTACGCGCCGGTCAAAATTGAGTACGCGATTGACCGCTTCACCATGGAGGCGAAACGCCTGCTGGACGTTCTGGATAAGCAGCTGGCGCGCGGCCGTTATGTTGCGGGTGAAGAGTACACCATCGCCGATATGGCCATCTGGCCGTGGTTCGGCAGCGTGGCGCTCGGGAACGTCTATAACGCCGCGGAATTCCTCGAAGCGGAGAAATACACCAACGTGCAGCGCTGGGCGAAAGATGTGGCCCACCGCCCGGCCGTGCAGCGCGGGCGTATCGTCAACCGCACCAACGGTGAGCTCAGCGAACAGCTCCACGAGCGTCACGCGGCGAGCGACTTCGATACCCACACCGAAGACAAACGTCAGGCGTGATCTCCCGCCGGGCGGCTCGCCGCCCGGTCAACCAGCAAACCCCGCCTCGTGCAGACATGCCTGCGCCACTTCTGACTGTAAAAACGTCGCCAGCCGCTGCCCCTGCGCGGTCATCACCGCGCACGCATATTGCGCAGACGGGTTGAACGGCGCGGGGATCGGCATTACCGTCAGCCCGGCTATCTGGCGTAATGCTGGCGCATAGCTTGCGTAGCCAATAAAAAGATCGGCCTGTCCGCCCTGGATAAGCCACGCTGCCGCCAGCGTCCCCGCCGGAACGGGTGCAGAGTGCCGCCCGCCCACCAGCGCCATTGACCGCGCGCCAATCGCTGCGCCCGCGTCGCCCAACGCCGAAAACAACGCCCGGGCGTAATCACCACACGGATCGGCCCCTGGCGCCGAGGTGGCGACGCGCAGATCCTCGCGGGCAAGCAGCGACAGCCAGTCCTCATTCTCCCGCAGCGCAGCGGTACGCACGGTCAGGCACAGCCTGTTGCTGGTAAAGGCGGCGACCGAGCGGGCCAGGCCTGCGCTCAGTAAGGCCTGCGGATGCGCCAGATTTGCCGAGGCGAAGAGATCGCACGGCTCACCGCGTTCGATGCGCTCCCGTAACAGCCCGGCCGGGCCGAAGCAGGTTTCCACCGGCTGCGGAAAGTGCGCCATCAACGACGGCCACACCGCCCGCAGGCTCCCTGCCGCCAGCACCCGCATCAGTCAATCCCCTGATAGCGGGTACGGTAGAAGCGCTGATACCAGTCGTTCGCCACCTGACGCATATCCACGTCTTTAAATTTTTGCGGATAGAGTTTTTTCGCCATCCACAGCTCGCCAATCCCCATCGCCTCCGGCATCGGGTAGCCCCAGGCTTTGGCGTACTCCGGCATCAGGTAGACACGGTGATGTTTCACCGCGTCAATCACCTGCCACTGCGGGCTGACGTTGATCTCACTCACCACCGACGGGTAGCGATCCTGCACGAAGATCACCTGCGGATCCCAGGCGATCACCTGCTCCATTGCCACGGTTTTAAACCCCTGCAGCGTGGCTGCCGCCACGTTCACCGCGCCGGCGTGCGCCATCATCAGGCCGGTGTACTTCCCGGAACCGTAGGTGGTGAGCTGCGGGTTCGCCATATAGGCGCGCACCCGCTGTGCCGGCGCAATGTCCTTCAGGCGTTCGCTGACCAGTCTGCGCCCCGCCTCCGTTGCGGCGATCAGCGCTTTCGCTTCCTGCGGCTTATTCACAATCTCGCCAATCAGGGCGATCCCTTCGCGCAGTCCCTGCGTGTAGGCCTGCTCCTCATCGGCTATCGTCGGGTTCATTTTCGCTTTTTCACCGGGCGCATCGTGACGCAGCGAGATCGCGACCACCGGGATCCCAGGACGACTGATCTTATCGATCATCTCCTGCGGCGCGTAGTTGGTGACAAACACCACCTGCGGCCTGAGCGCCACCAGCTTTTCCGGGTCAACGTGCGTCAGATCGCCGAGCATCGGCTTTCGCTTCAGCTCCGGCGCCAGACGCGCATACCCTTCGCCAAGCTGCTGTTGCCAGTTAGCCATCACGCCGACAATTTTATCGCTGGCATTCATCTGCACCAGCAGGTTCAGCGTCTGGTGCTGCAGAACCACCACACGGTCTACCTTATCCGGGATCGTCACCGTACGGCCAATCTGATCCGTTATCTGGCGCGCGGCCTCTGACGATAACGGGAGTAAAATCAGTACGCTAAACGCGACTGCCTGCCAAAAACGCTGTTTCATCGTATCCTCACTTTTCGTTATGCAATGAATTATATAGCGATAAGTGCAGTGAGTCCCGGACTGCTTTCACCCGCGGCGAGCGGGCAGCCCTTAACGCAAATCAGCCTCTTTTTTCAACACAATATTTACAACGCCGAAGAATATGGCAAAAATCACGCTTATTTTCCGAAGAGTCACGGCATGTCAGAACAGGCGCTAAAACAGCAGATCCAGAATCTGAAAAAGCATAACGCCCGGCTTGTCAGGCTGGCGCGTGACGCCCGCAGCAAGCTCAGCGCCGCCCTCGACGGTACCGGCCTCTGCCTGTGGCAGCTCGACGTGCCCAGCGGAAAACTGATTATCTACAACCGCCGCTGGGGCGCCATGCTTGGCTATCAGCCAAAGGAGCTCAGCGCCCAGTTCGAGGTCTGGCGTGACCACCTTCACCCTGATGACAAACAGCAGGTGCTGGACGCTTTTTACGATCACCTGCACGGCAAAACCCCCTTCTATGAAGCATTGCATCGTATGCAGCATAAGAATGGCACCGTCACCTGGGTGCTGGACCGGGGGCGCGTCAGCGAATGGGACGAGAACGGTAACCCGCTCAAGGTCACCGGCACCCATATCGATATGACCAAGGAGAAGCAGTACGAGGAACAGCTCGCGCAGCTCGCCAACCACGATCCGTTAACCGGGCTGGCAAACCGCCATGCCTTAATCAGGCAGTTTGCCGAACTAAAGGAGCACGGCCCGCTGTGCGTGGCATTTATCGATCTCGATGACTTTAAAACGGTTAACGATACCTTTGGTCATCGCAGCGGTGACGAGCTGCTGATTCAGCTCAGCCAGCGCCTGCGTGAATGCAGTCCGAACGGCGCGCTGGTCGGCCGACTCGGCGGAGATGAATTTGTCCTGCTGCTGCCCTTTCCGCTTTCCAGTTTGCTGGTCAACAGCACGGCACATAACTGTCTGCGCGCCGCGCTTACCCCCTTCGAGCTGGATAACGGCCAGGCGCAGGTG
>JAFACP010000313.1 GCA_023425455.1 Pseudomonadota bacterium
GCCAATGGCGGCATCCCCCATATAGGCGGCTTTCACCTGTTCCGTAATGGCTGACGCCAGGGCATCAACCTGCTGACCGAACATTTTGATATCGCCTGCATTCACCGCCTGATAAAGGTTAGATTGCGTGCTATCAAAATTGGAGAGATCGCGGTACTGGCTCTCGGCTTTGGTATGGTTTGCTTTGCCGCTGGCGGTTTTCAGGTGCAACGTATAAATAGCAATGCCGCGGTTACCGGCTTCCAGACGGAGCTGGCTGGCATCAAGGCCGGTTCCTGAAAGTTTATTGCTGCCCTCAATCGCGCCAGCATCGGTAATCAGCACCATATAGCGGGCGCCGAATGGACTCCAGTCAATGTCATCAATAGCTGATAACACGCCGGAATAGGCATCCTCGTCGTATAAAGAGCTTGAGACCTTCGCTTCTTTAAGATCGGCGACTTTCTGCAGAAAATCCGCGCCGTCCTTGACCTGGTTAGGGTCGGCGAAAATGCGGGTGTTATATTCAAGTCCCGGTACGGCTTTGGTATTTGAACGATAAGAGACCAAACCAAACTTGACCTGCCCATCCAGATGCTCTTGTTTAATTTTGTCGTAGATCTTATTGACCGCCTCTTTAGTGCGCTCAATATACGGCCCCATTGAAATGGTTGAATCGATAACGAACACCACCGAAGCGTTAAAGCCTTTCAACTGGTTTACGTCGTTATCTTGTTTTGCCGCTGCGTTATCATCCGCCTTGCTGACGGAGGCCACGTTGAGCAGGCGCGTATAGAAGCCATCTTCGGTCATGACCTCTTCGCCGCTCAGGATTGGCAGCAGATAAAATTGCTTTTGCAGATCGACAAAATATTCCGGCTCCTGGGCCTGAATACCTTCAGCGTGGCCGTCACGCTTCAATTTGGCGCGCAGCGGCGCCACCAGAGAGACAGGATCGGGGGCAGAAAGAATGTTATCCAGACTTTCTTTCTCTTTGAAAAAGAGTAACCGATCGCGGTTGGCCGGGTTGGTAAACGCCAGCGTCAGCTGCATTTTCCAGTCTACGGTACAGGATTTCGGCAACCAGCCAAGGGTTTTGCCATAGCTATCCGGCCCGACTTTAAGCCAGCTTTGCCCCTTAGCCTCTTCCTTTTGATAAACATAAAGGCTGCTAAAGGCAGGCTGAAGCTGCCCATTTTCATCCCCGGCGTTGTCGCTAAGCTTACAGCCTGGCGTCGTCAGGATGCGCTGGTATAGCGTTTTCTTCCCTTCCTGAAGCAGCGGTTTATCGCCCTCGGCGGCAAAGAGGTGCCCGCTGAACAACAGGCCGCATAAGGGCAGCGCCAGACGGCAAAAAAAAGTCCGGGTCATTTTGCTAGCTCCTCAAGGCGCTGCTTAGCCGTTTGGTTCTCGGGTTCTGATTGCAGTACCGTTTCGTACCAATAGGCCGCGGTATCTTTATCCGCCTCTTTGAAACATTCGCTTGCCTGATGGTATTTCGGATCGTACTCACCGGCGTAAATCAGGGCGATTTTGGTATCGCCGCCCTGCGCGCGATTTGCGTACAGGCGCTGGGCGACGCCGCATTTCTTCGCCTCTTTCGCTGACTGGATAATGGCCAGCAGTTTATCGCTATCGAGTTTTTCCTGAACGCACGTCTGCACGAATTCAAGCTCGCTCAGCGTGTCTAAACTCTGTGCGGAACAGCCAGCCGGGGCTTTAGGCTCGGTGTTCGTCGCTTCAGGGGCGGCGGCGGCGGGGGCTTGCTGAGCTTGTACCGCCGGGACCACCTCCTGACCTTTGTCCCGGCCCATGAACCACCAAAGCGCGCCAGCAATCACCACTAAAAGCAGGATGGCGGCGATGATGAGCGGGAGGCGGGAAGCCGCAGGTTTTTGTTGCGGCTGCGGCTCGGCATGAATGGTCGGCGCAATGGTTTCAGATTCTGCGACGGGCGCTTCTACGATGGCCGCTGGTGCGGAGTCGGTTTCTGGGGTTGCCAGCATACTGCTGCTGCTGTAATTACCCGTCGCGCCCCTGGCTTCAGAAGAGAGCAACTCATCACGCACCAATTGGAGGGTGGTATTGCGCACTTCTCCTGAAGCCAGCTTGATCTGAATCTGGACCTGGCTTGCGTTTGCCAGCAAAGGGTCAAGTAGAGTAGGGCCGATACGAAAGCCGCTGCCGTTGGCCAGGGAGTAACCGCCGTTGACAGTAAACCAGTGCTGTGCAGGGCTCCAGCTGCCATCGGGCTGCAGATAGTTCTGCTCGTTATTACAAAGCGTAAAGGTCAGATCGGGCAGCACCGCAGTTTCGCCGCGCAGGCGAACCATCAATTGTGCGGTACCCGGCTCTGCCGGTTGGCAGGCGATGATTTTAGCTAGCATGGCATGTTCTCTTGTTTCAATTGGCTGATAATTTGACCAAGTTGGCGATTATGTTCGACGGAAATATCGCGCGTGGCGCTATGACCAGCGTTATCAAGTACGACGCTCATCAGGGCGGATAGCCAGTCTCCCAGATAAGAGACACCCGGCTGCGGCGCAACGGCGGCGAGCTGCGGCAGCTCGTCGTTCATCAGCGGTTTCTGGCGCAGGAAGACTTTATTTTTCTCGCCAACATAGCTGTTGGGCACCTTTTCAGGCGGTAGAGTGAGATAACCAAACCAGGCGATAAAATCACGCATAGTCAGTTGGGCGCGCAGAACCTGGCGTGCCATAAGATGTTCACGCCGCGTACCCGCTTGCTCCTGGCCCGCCAGCGCGCGTTTCAGCGTGCCTTCCAGATCGAGGCGCGTGGCTGCGGTGATCAATTCTTCGCTGAGATGATTAATCAGTTCGCTGTTCATCCCCAACTGACGCCACTGCGGCGCTTGCTGCGGCAGTTCACGCAAATGCGCGACCCAGGCTTTAAACGCCTGATGGGCGAAATCATCGTCCTGGCCGACTCTTTCCTGGGCAGTTGACGCTGGCGCGTCAACCACGGCGATTTCAGCCGGTGCGTCGGCGAAGGGATCGCTGCCAAACGGGTTATCACCGAAGGGGTTGTTGCCAAATGGGCTGGCGGTAAACGCGTTTGCCGCCAGGCTGTCGCCATCGTTTGACGGTTCCGGGTTGCGGTCGCGAATGCTTAAATAGATGTTATTAAGCTCCTGCGTCGGCAGATCCAGACGATTAATTAGCTCTCCCATACTGTGGGAGCAGGCGGACAGCCCCTGCCATAGCTCTTTCGCGATGGCCTGTTTTTTCACGAGCTGCCCGTCGCCGTCTTTTTCGTACCAGCGGCCCAGGCGGCGATTGCCGGTCTCCTCGCGACACTGCTCAAGTTGTTGCTGCAAACGTGCCTGCTTGAATTCCAGATGCGCGACGCCGCGCAGCGCTTTGGTTAAGCGTCCCATGCCGCCATCGTTGAGCTCGAGCATCGCGTGCCAGGCTTTGCTCGGCTCGGTGACGTGTTGCAGCACGTTTTTAGCGCTAATGAAGGTGCTGCCCATTTCGTCGAGCTTCTGGCGATAGCGCTCGGTGATGCACGCTTCCTTGTTTCGCTCCTGTTCTGTACCGTCTTTTAGGTCGATGAACGGATTATCCAGCCCCGGTTTTCGCACCAGGAAACAGTTATTAAACGCCTGGCCGGGCGCCCATTGCTGCAGCCAATCATATTGGGCGAAACGCTCCAGCAAGGTCATGTGCAGCATACCTTCCCAGCCTTCTTTTAACTGTTCGGTGGTGAGTTGCAGACTGCTGTTGATGCGCATATCGCACATGGTGATGGCCCAGAACAGCCCAGGGTTACGGCCCTGACGTTCTTCGGCGCTTTTACCCTGCGTTTTTTCTACCCAGCGGTTTAATACCGGACCAACGTCAGCAACATCGCTCTGTTTGGCGGAGCTGGCGCACACGACCAGCGCGTTCATCTCCTGATTATCGGTGTAACGTTCAAACAGATAGGCGACTTTACCGCGCAGCAGAAGCTGGCAAATGGGATTAAGCCCCTCTCTACCGGCCTCTTCCAGTGCGGTAATTTTAAGACGCCCGCGATACCCAGGGAAGTCAAGCAGATCGACCTGCTCCACGACGCTGTCGGCCTCGACTTCCGCTAACGGGAAGATAAGCTCGGTGGTTAACGCTGCCAGTTCCGCCTGGGTTAAGCTGGCGCTGCCGATTTGCTGCTCCTCTTTCCAGTAGCGGATCTCCACGTGGCGATCCTGGCTGGAGCCTAGCCGGTTAAGGCTGTCGACGTTCATAATGCTGCCATTACTGTGATCGATAAGCGTCTCCAGCGGGGCGAACACCGTCCGGGCATGATTGAGTTTGGTCAGCACATTGGCTAATGAACGATAGGTCTCGGTGAGGGCCGGCAGTTCTCCCCACAATAAAGAAAATAGCTCTGCGCGTTCACCAGGACTCAGCGCAGGGGCAATTTTCAACACCTGCGGCCAATAGGCGTGTTCAAGTTTTTCAACCGATTTTCTGAACGAGGCGTTCAGGTAATCCCATAAGGCAACCACATCTTCCTGGCTCACGCCGTTATAGCTTTTTGCTTGTGTGGCGCGTTGCAGGAAGGGGCGCAGTCGCTCTTCAACCCTGGCTTCATCAAGTTGAAAGCTCAGCTGCTCGTGGTTGAAATCATTAAACCAGGCGTTTGCCAGAATTTTGGCCAGATCGATTTCACTGAACAGGCGCAGAGGCACAGGATAGCCCGCAGGCGCGGCGGGGGCCTGGCGGGTGAAGCGGGTGACCAGGCCGGTGGCCTCTTTACCGCCGCCGACGGGATTCACTTCTTTGATAAAGTCGACGCGCCGTTCGCCATAAAGGGCTTCCAGTGAACCATTGCTGCCCGCTGCCAGCGCGGAGATGAGATAGGATTTCCCGGCCTGAGAAATGCCAAAAAAACCGACGGTCATTGGCGTTCTGGCGACCAACGTCAGGCTATTGGCCTGGTTACGCGTGCGGAGCAAGCTAAGGTTGAGTTTATCCGCCTCGTTGTCGAGGCGACGTGAACCGGAACGCACTGCATCAACCCAGCCAAGTGCGTCCTGACAGCCCTGAGCGATAGCTGCCCAACCCTGAGTGAGAGATTTTTGATCGCTATTCATTATTTTTTAACACTCCCGCTATCGAGCCAGTGTCGGCTATCAATGAGCCCCGTATCGGGCATAGTATTGAGTTCCAGATCTACATCACGCTTGCTGAATGACTTATCGGTGTTGCTGGTGATATCCGCAATCATCAGCCGATCGCTGATTAAGCCCAGTTGTCGCGCCCGTTTGCCTTTGTCGATAGCCAGTCTCACTTTCAGGTACGGTGAACCGTTATCCACGGAGAAGGCGGCGGAAAACTTCTTACGGCCTTCTTCGCTAAAACGTAAGGTATAAAGCGGTGCGGCGGCCCAACGTTCGGCATCCAGTTGACGATAACCCAGCCGCAAATCGCCACGCATGATGATACTTTGCGTGGTGTTCTCGCCATTTTCGTCGGTGAATGTCGGCAGTTTTATCTGCCCGTTCTCCGATTCGATATGGCGATAAACGATATCGGCACTGCGAATCAGGTTATCCATATCAATGGTGCCAATATGGCGAATCGTTGAGTAAGGCTTCAGCGCCGAGGTACGGAAATGGAAGTTAGGAATGCTGTGATTTGCGCACAATTGCGTGAGCATCGCGCCAACGGAGGCGGTGCTCTTCGGATCGTCGATATGGCCATTTTTATGGAACGGATACCAGGTGCCGGTCTGATAACCGTGCAGCGGTAAAATACGCCCCGGCGGCAACGGCAGGTTGCGACGGATAATTGCCTGAATGCCCGGCAGCTGCGAAGGGCGGCCCGTCAGCAGTAGCAGGTCGCAATGATAATAGCTCAGCACTTCGCACAGCGCGGTTAGCACTTTATCAATGTTGAACTTACCCGAGCACAAATCGTTATGCACTCTGGCGAGCGGCAGAGTGAGCATTACCTCCGCCAGTTTGAAATCGGTCGGACCACCAGCTTTTTGTACTTCGCGGCGAACAAAGCTCTCGACTTCATCACGCAGAGAACCTACCGGCAGTAGATCGCCGACACGTTGGTTAATCACGATATGCGTTTGCTCGTCCAGCGGATCGAATTGCTCGTATTTACCCAGAATGTGCAACGCGAGGGGAACGAAGAGTTGCAGGGTGAGCTGCTGGCGCAGCACGGATTCCGCCGCGCTAATATTTTGCGAGCCGCACAGTTGAGACATCAGCGTCTCAACGGATATGACCCCCGTTTCACGCAGCGCCTGCTCAAAGGCTGGAAGCACATAGGACTGGATGACATCCAGCAGAATATCGTCGCCGGCAATTTTAAAACTGTCGCGAAAACGCTGCTGCGGGATGATATGGACGTTAGCGCCGCCCCCACTATGACCATTGCGATCGAGATGATAATCGGTGATGACCAGATC
The DNA here is from genome assembly GCA_023425455.1 of Pseudomonadota bacterium. Classification (GTDB taxonomy): domain Bacteria; phylum Pseudomonadota; class Gammaproteobacteria; order Enterobacterales; family Enterobacteriaceae; genus Enterobacter. Next base: position 6,406 of record JAFACP010000313.1, read on the forward strand.
GGTGGTGCCGCCGCCGATATCGATAGATGCGATGGATATTCTTTCACGTTGCGTGCTGTCGGGTCGGCTAAGGGCGTCGAAAAACGACTCCGGGTGACCGGCAAAGTTTTGGTTTATCTCGGTGTAGAGATAAACCAACTGCGCGCAGGACGCTTCATCCCACTCGACCCTGATTTTCGGCAGCGGAATTTTAATGTTTGTCTGACTATGATCTTCTTGCTCATCCTCATAAGGATCGTTTTCGCCGTTGTGCCAGCGTAGCGCTTTCCAGACTAAACCGACCGCCTGACGCATACGGTCATCCAGTACGCAACGTTCAGCCATCGGCATACCGGGCGGCACGGTCAGAATAATATGGCGTAGCTGACGCGGAATACCTGCGTGTCCCTGACGTATGCGTTGTTCCGGGCTATTAATCTGACTAATCGCCTGGGTTAATACTTCCGCGAGCATAAAGGTCATCAGCGAGCTGCGGGAATAGCGTGGCGTAAAGACCGGGATGCGATCCATCTCATCTTCGATGGTGTGTAACGCCTCGCCCCGTTCATCGATCAGATTCGCGAACGGCGCAGCGGTGGCGAGTGGATTACTGTCCTGCACGTAGCTACCGTTGAATCGCCAGCCCTGACCGTAATATTTTTCATCCCAAAGATAACGTTTAGGGCTGGAGAGGCCGGTTGAACCTTCGCTGCCTTTTCGGCGCGCCGCTAAACGACCCGCTTCTCCGCCGATACGAGCGATCGTCGGCCACTGGAAGGCATCGTGGCGGCCGCTACGCACCGAGCAGTGATCTTTGCCGAAGAAGGCCTGTGAAAATTCGACCCGGCTTTCAAAGGGTTCGGTATAAACATGTTCCGGCGCGCTAAGATCGCGCAATTTGAGCACATAGTTGTGCTGCATACCTGAACCTGATTGCCCATGATCTTCAATGAGAATACCGCAGGTGCGTGAGTTACCGACATCGAGGATCAAATCAACGGGAATAGGCTTGATAGCGTTAGTTTCCCGATTGGCGATGACCCTGAACTGCGGCAATTCAATGATGGGGGCGGTCTGACTTTGCAAACCTTCGACGGGAATCGCCATCAGTGAAAGAAGGTTAAGGTAGTGCGCCAGCGGATACTGCTGGTTAAGCTCCTGCTCGCGTTCGTCGATATCCCGGCCTTTGCTCGCCTCTTTAAATACCTCTTTCAGCCAGTCGACAATCCACTCTTGCGTGAGATACCAGTTGAGGGCATAGGTGGCTGTCGCCACCGCAAAGGTTGCCCCGGCATTGACATCTTCCTGGTTCGGGCTGAGGTCGGCGGCGGCCTGCTGTTTGGCCATTACGCGAGTATCGATAGCCAACGTCATTCGATGGCTATGCCCATCCATATCAGGCTTGTCCAGCTTGACGATACGAAAACGCGCCCAGTTTAGCGGCCCTTCCTGATAGACGTCAGGCGGGCTGAAACGGAGTAGGGGAAGCGGCAACCATGTCCCGTCAAACAGCTTAAGACTCTGCTCAACGGGAATATCGTACTGGCTTTTAGCCTTCTCGATATTTGCCGGGCTGGGCTGATAAAAATAGTAATCACGCTGTTCGTTGTAGATTAAACGGGTCAATACGCCATTGGCTAATTTAACAAATTCACCGGCGGGCAAACGTCCTGGAGACAAACCAAAATCCATAAACTGGATCCCGGAGTCGCCTACCAGGGTTACTTGACGATCAAAAGATACAATCTCGGGCAACATAGTTATCTCGTCCCTGTTCAGGAATTAGGTTGAAGCATACGAATCGGGAAGGTTTTTTCCCCATCGTTGCTGCCAATACAATCGGCATGACCCGCGGAAGGTGATTTGCACTCGATGGTCGGCACAATAAAGTTTGAGCCATCGCTGCAGGTCATTTGCTCAGGGTTGGTAATGTTGAGCGCCCCCTGCTGCACGTTACCGTTGGCTGGGCCACGGCACGTTACGCCGCTGGACTGGCGGACGCTGACGGTGCCGTTGCCCTGGTCAAAATTATATTGCAGCTGGAGCGGGCGTCCGGTGTGCTTGTCCTGAATACCGCCATTCACGCGCCATTCGCCGTTAAGAAACTTCGCCGGGCCGTCCGGCAGGGTGGCCGGGAGGGTTAACGGTTCGCCCTGCGGCGCAACGAGCGGCGGGGCGGTTACCGGAGTCACGCCCGGAGGCGTCTGCTCGTCGTGGGTATCCTGTACGCCGGGCGGCAGTGGCGGTTCTACGCTGGCTTCATTTGCGTTAGCCGGCGGCGGCGTCGCATCGCCGTCTACCGCTCTGTCAGATGTGTCGGCAGGCATCGCGGGCACCGTTGAATCCAGCGCAGGATGCGCGTCCGCGGTTGACCCTTCCACAATGCCGGGTACGGCGCGAGCGCCAACGGCGGTTTCTGACCCCCTGATCGCCACGTCATGGGTGCTGGTGGCCGGGTGCGTAGCCACAGGTTCAGCGGTGACCGTGGTTTTATCCGCAGAAAGACCAGGGAGGCCCGGCAGGGAAAGAGAAGGAGCGCAGCCGCGGAGCAGCCCTAACAGCAGCGCCAGCAGCAGTAACGCCAAAAGTAGCCATAGCAACCAACGCCAGCGCCAGCGGCGCGTTCGAACATCAACAAAGGGCGCGGGAGCGGGTTCGACGGTTTTTTCCGTGGCGCTGGCCTGCGGCGGAACGGCCGCGAGGGCGGCGGCGGGAACGGACGATGAACTCAGCCAATGCATCGGGTGACGTTGTTCCCCTTCCGGGTGGACAAACCCCCAAAAGGTGATCACCAGCGTTCCATTAACGAGATAGACAAACTCATAATCGGGGAAATGGGTCACAGATTTAAGCAACTGGGCAAAGACCCGACGATCGCCGCCGGTTCCGCTTTGCTCCGCGTTGAGCAACTGTTCGCTTAGTGACTGCACTGCCATTTGAAACGCATTAAATTGCTGGCGCGCCGATTCTCGCTCCGCTTCGCTTGCGCCGCTCCACGGGATAACATCGCCGGGAAAACTGCTGTACCAGTCGGTTCTGTCACCGCCCTGATCGTTTTGCGGGATAGCCAGATGACGGGCCAGATCGCGCCCTGCATCAAGACGATAGATGGCTTCGCGTAGCTGGAAGGCCATCTTGAAAACAGGATAGCCCGTTTCACCCAGCGCCTTGAATGAAGAGTTATTTCCGGTACGAAGTAGTGGTCCCTGAATCGAATTTCGCATTATCTAACCCTTAAAGGCTGTAATTTGACTAAAGCCACAGTGGTGCAGGCTAATTTTTGGTCGCGCCGGGCGTCCATTTGAAACCCCAGCCATAGTGCTTATCCATCGACTCGCGGTCGGGGAAGAAACGGTCAAGGCGTTCAACCTGAATATTGCCATCGACATTTTTGAGCCTGGCGATGGCGGCGACATTATTACGCTGGTCGCTATCCGTGAGCATGGATGTAATCGGCTGCTGTTCGGGGACATAGAGGGTGACGGAGGCGTTTGTCCCTTGCCAGTTATCGGTGCCAGCGTAAATGAAGCTATAAATCAGCACCTCATCAATGTCCTGCCAGTGGCTGCCGTTGACGAAAAGCCATTCGCCATCCACGTCATTGCCTTCACGCAGATCTTCCTGCAGCAGCAGATACGGTGGCTGGTCATAGTTGCCGGGCAAATGACTCAGCGCCTCAGCGCCGCTGATTTCACCGTTTTTTAAGCGCACAAAGGCGGCAATATCGAGATCGACAGGCTCTTTGTGGTCCCCCTGCTTCCACTGCAGATTGATTTTTATCCGGCCAAAATCCTGACGTTTCTCAAGCTTCACGCTGGGATTGGTGTCAGTTAATTCGGTATGGGTTGGTGTAACAACGGGGAGCGTCACGGCCGGGCGATGTGTAAACCACCACCAGACACCGACGAGTAGGAGCAGCAGTAGCAATAATGCCAGCCAAGGAAGAAAACCGCGGCACCAGGGGATAACCACTACCGTATGGAGGGGCGCCGCTGTGCTGGCTGTGGCCCAATTGACCAACACCGGTTCGCCGCCGACGCTATAGCCGTCGAGGTGGTGTGATTGGGTGAGTAGCGTTTGCAACGCATGTGCTGACTTATCTTCGCCGCGCGCGGCCAGCTGGCTGATTAACCCCGCCAGAATGTCCTGATATTGCTGACGTTTATTCTCAACAGTCAGCCGTTCGGCGTCATTCAGTGCGGAAAAAGGTTTAGCCAGCCCCTGACGTGCTGTCCACCACTCCAGGCGTCCTTCGGCATTGCGACGCGCGGTGGCATCCAGCAGCGCCAGTGAAGGGGGAAGATGACGATGTATGATACCGACCGTCTCTTCATAGGTTGTCAGCGTTGCTTCATGAATCGGCGCGGCAGTTGTTAATCGTTGCATAAGCAAATCATTATTGTTGTGGGTGATATGCATGAGCTGTGTATCATCGCATCTCAGACAGCCGGAACGTTTTCTGCGCTTTTAGCGGAGCGTATTTGCTTCCTCGAGAACTTTTATTTTGTGCTTGGCTTCGGCGACCTTTTTCTCAATCGCTGAAATTTCGCTGGCGCTCGTTGCCGTTTGTGACTGGCGCTGCAGCTCCTGCAATTTGGCAATTTCCTGCTGGCGTTCGCGGCTTTGAATCTTGCTTGATTTCAGTTTTGCGAGAGTCTGCGACAGATCCGAACGCACGGCATTTAGCCTTGCTTGTTCATCTGCCAGCTTTTGATTTAAGGTCTGCTGTCTGTTTTGGGTATAATCCTGCTGTTGCCTGGCCGATTCATTTTGATATTGGCTCAGGCGAACCTGCTGTTCTTTTTGATCAACCTGCTGACGATAACCACCCGACGTGGCGCAGCTCAGTTTGGTAATAAAGCTTGGATCTTGTGCGTGTAAATCACAGTCCTGGGGAGACGTAGTACAACCCGTAAGGACAAGGGCGGCAAGAAGTGCGTATTTTCTCATCAAATAATCCATCATTAGCGTCGAATAACGCTGCTTTAAGCAGTCTTAAACCGGCCGATAATGCTATCGGCCGAAAGGGTTAACCAAGGGAGATCGCCTGGCGCTGTTCATACAGCTCGTTGGTTTCTTGTTCCAGAGCAGCAATCTTGCTATTGAGATTGGCATATTCTTTGTTCAAATTTGCCAGCTTGCTTTTCTCTGCACTTGTGGTGGTCGTTTGACCTTGTAAAGCGACCTTATAGGCAGATTCTTTATCCTTCATGCCTTTCATGGTCTCTTTCATCTTGCTGATGTTGGCATCAATTTGCGCCAGCTGGGTTTTCGCACCGGCTTTATCAAATCCAGCTTTATCTTTTTGGATGCTGATTTTGGTTAAGGTGGCCTGGTTTTCGCTAATAACTTGTTTCATCGCCAGCGTCGATTTTTCAACCGCTGCGGTATCTTTGCTGATGTCGTTATCCATTGCCTGCAGACGATCGGCGGTGGAGGCATAATCTTTTTTCAGTCCGTCAAGATAGTAGTTAGCGGTCATACCTGCAGCACAGCCAGCAGCGCCACCAACTGCAGCGCCGGCAAGCGCTTTCTTCGAGTCACCTGCTAGCGCCCCTACTAACGCGCCGAGAGCTGCGCCGGATACGGCGCCTACGCCACAACCTTGTGCACCAGAAGCGCTAAAGAACTGTGATTGTTCTGTGGTGGTAAGGCGAGGATCCGGCTTTGTCCCAGACAGGAGAGAGCTTCCGGTATTGGCACAGCCTCCAAGTAACAATGCTGCGGAAATCACGATGCATGTGGTAGTTCGGTTAAATGTATTCACAATCTTTTTCCTTAAAAATAATTAAGTAACGACAAGCAAGCTGTATCAACTAAAAATTTAGAATTAGTAATGATTTTGTCCGACATTACTGATTATTGTATTAGTTATAAGATGTCAAAAGAGCTATTCAAAGAGTATTTAAATAATAAGCAATAAATTAATTGCAATGCGTTATTATGTGTTCGTAGGTATCCCGCACTGACAGCTTATGCAATTTTGTGTTTTCGTATCACTTTATGTTGGCCTTGCTGCTGAAACACATCTTTTTCAAAAATAATCGACATTTTCGAATTCGTAGGCCTTACCATGAAACATGGGAGGATATCTCCACATAAAATATACATTCCGTGAATATATCTCAACGTCAGAAATTTTTCCAGTGTGTACAATTAGAATGTTGATTCAACTGATTAATCTTTATTAAATACACTAAAGCTCATGCCAGAAATGCCGATAAATCACATGTGTGCTGTTGTCTTTGTTTGTGAAGTAGGTAGGGTTACAGTTCTTGTTTTCACTGATGTAATCTGTATTTGATATCTTAATGTAATCTGTATTTGATATCTTAATGTAATGTAGTTTTTTATTAATTGCAGTGTTTTGTGTATGCGTGGAAGGATGAGTGTACGTAAAGTGGCTAGCTAGAATGTTAATGGATACCTTGAAAGGTAATGACTCCAACTTACTGATAGTGTTTTATGTTCAGATAATGCCCGATGACCTTGTCATGCAGCTCCACCGATTTTGAGAACGACAGTGACTTCCGTCCCAGCCTTGCCAGATGTTGTCTCAG